>NZ_RZQP01000018.1:0-52795 GCF_003998165.1 Mesorhizobium sp. M7A.F.Ca.US.007.01.2.1
TGAGGGACGTTGCCAAGTCAGCCACCGCGAGCTTTTCGCAGGCTGACATCGATTTTCCGCCGCCGATCGGCGGCCTGCTCAAACGCAGCTTCGATATCACCGGTTCACTGATTGGCTTGATCGCCCTCAGCCCGCTATTTGTCATGATAGCGCTGCTCGTCAAGTTTTCCGACGGTGGCTCGATTTTCTACGGCCACAGGCGAATCGGGCGGGGCGGACGGATTTTTCCGTGCCTGAAGTTCCGCACCATGGTTCCGGACGGCGACAAGGTGCTGGCAGCCTATCTCGCCACCAACCCGGACGCCAACGCGGAATGGATCGCGACCCGCAAGCTGAAGAACGACCCGCGCGTCACCCGCGTTGGAGCAGTGCTGAGGAAACTCAGCCTCGATGAGTTGCCGCAGATCATCAACATCCTGCAGGGCGATATGAGCCTTGTCGGTCCGCGTCCGGTTGTGCGCGACGAACTAGAGATCTATGGCACATCCGCCGTCTACTATCTGAAATCGCGTCCGGGCCTGACCGGCCTGTGGCAGGTCAGCGGCCGCAACGATGTGTCCTATGACAGCCGCGTCGCCTTCGACCGTCACTATGTTGAGAACTGGTCGCTGTTCGAGGACGTTCGCATCATCATCAAGACCGTCCCGGCCGTCTGGATGTCGCGCGGTTCTTACTGACCGGCCGGTGGCAATGCCAGACATTGGCGTCGGCCATTCGACGCAAGCTCATCGGGCGATGGGGCTATAGCGGATCGGAACGTTGAGTTGAAAACAGATTTGTTCGAAGCCTTTCGCGGCGGCCCGGTTTCCGGCCGCCTGCGGCGGGCGCGTTTGCTGGCCACATGCCTTGCCATGGCCCTCGTCGTCCCGCACATGGCCGCCGCCGGCGACTATCGCCTCGGCTCGCAGGACAAGCTCACCATCCGCGTCGCCGAATGGCAGACCGTGGAAGGCACATTCCGTGACTGGTCGGCGGTGAATGGCGAGTACACGGTCGGTCCATCCGGCACGCTGTCGGTGCCGTTCGCCGGCGAACTGCCGGCCTCCGGCAAGACCACGTCCGAAATCGCAACGGCGATCGGCGAGGCTTTGCAGAAAAAACTCGCTTTGTCAGACAGACCGGAAGCCTCGGTCGAGATGGCGCAGTTCCGGCCATTCTACATTTCGGGCGAAGTCCAGAACCCCGGCCAGTTTCCATATGTGCCTGACCTGACAGTGTTGAAGGCCATCAGCGTCGCCGGAGGCATCCGGCGAAACGCCGACTACGGACCTCAACTCGGCAAGGACCTGGTCACTGCCAAGGGCATGTTCGACATCTCCGACGACCAGCGCATCCGACTGATCGTAAGGCGCGCCCGCATCGATGCGGATATGGCCGGAAAGGCGAGTTTCGACGTGCCGAAGGAGGTCGAGGGCGATCCGAGACTGCCAGCCATCGTCGCGGACGAAATGACTATCCTGACAGCGGACCAAAAGGCGCTGAAGCTGAAGCTTGAAGCGCTCGACGATCTCAAAGGGGTTTTGGAATCCGAGATCGAATCGCTGCAGAAGAAGATCGTCAACCAGCAGCAGCAGGTCGACTTGGCGCAGCAGCAGCTCGCCAGCATCGGCCCGCTAGCGCAGAAAGGCCTGATCGCCAACGCCCGACTGCTGGATTCGCGCCAGTCGGTTGCCGACCTGCAGGGCAAGATCCTGGACTACGAAACCGCCATCCTCACCGCCAAGCAGTCGATCAGCAAGGCGAAGCAGGACGCCATCGATGCCCAGAACACCTTGAGTTCAAACCTCGCTACCGCCCGGCAGCAGACCGAAGCCGACCTGAACGAAGCCGCGCTGAAGGCGAATATGCAGAAAGGCCTGATAGCCCAGGCTACCGATCCCGCGACTGTGGCCGCCATGACAAATGATCAGCAGCCCGCCCTGCTTTATTCACTGGTGCGCAATGTCGACGGCAAGACCAGCGAAATCGCCGCCAAGGAAGACACACTCGTGCTGCCTGGCGATGTGATCAAGGTCAAGCTGGCGCCGCTGGCCAGCCAGTAGCCCACAGCCCGATACCATCCAGCATCTCAATCCGTCCCGTGAGGGGCGGATTTTTGCTGAGCACCATGCTTGCCAGGCGAAGGCTTCCCGCTGCCCTGACTTCAACCCGCGAGTTGATTGCTTATGACGACCCAGCGGCCGCCGGACGGCCGGCATGCCGGGGCCAATCAGCTTCACCCGTGGCCGCATCCGCCGGCGCCTGCGACCGCCGCGTGCGGGTAGTAACGGGCAGCCGCGCCAGCTTGAAGAAACTGTAGTACATCAAGAAGGAACCCGTAAAATAGGGGTTGAGTATCTCGACCTCGACGAAGGAACGAATCAGCAGCAGCACCATCACGCCGGCGAGGATCACCGGCTCGGCCCGCCATGTCTTGAAGACCACCGCCGACACGTGGCCGTAGAGCGTGCGCAGCACGATCAGCGATACCAGCGTCGCTCCGACGAAGCCGAGTTCGACAAGAGCCTCGATATAGGTGTTGTGGAAGTGGAAGCCGGTGCGGGTGGTGATGTAGAACTCGTTCCACAGCCGCTCGGCTTCGGCGAAGCCCTGCACCCAATAGGCGGCATAGCCGACGCCGAGAATCGGCGATTTCTGCACGGCATTCCAGCCCTGCTCCCACAGATAGGTCCGTCCGGTGAGCGTCGAATCCTTGCCGAAGAGGCCGAGGACGAAGTCCATCAGCCCGAGATTCAAGGCGACAAAGGCAGTCACGACCAGCAGACCGGCGCCGATCAGGAAAATCACCCGGCGGTAGCGCCGTGACAAAATTTTGCTCATCGCAAGAAGCGTCACCAGCGCCAGAACCGCCGGTATAGAGGCCATCGAGGTGGCGGAATGCGAGACGAACAGCAGATAGGCCGACAGCAGAATGAGAGGCGCTGTAAGCATGAGGCTCAGCCGGCCGCGCCTGTAAAAGGCAAGGAACACCACGCTGAAATATATGCCGAGCGAGGCGACAAAACCGAGCTGGTTCTTGGAGGCAAACGCGCCGACGAAATTGTAGGTGCCGTCGAGAACATCGTCGGAATAATTGCCGACCCGCAACGAATACAGCAGGATGAAGAAAATCCCGACCAGGGCGCCTATCGTCAATGCGCGCACGCTGACGGTGCGCGCCGCGATATAGGCACAAGCGATATGAGAGAGATATTGGAACGCCGTCCTTGCCGTGATGCCCGGCGCAACCGACCAGAAAATCGAGAAGCAGACATAGGCGGCAAACAGCAGCGGCAGCCAGGCGCTGGACAGATGCCGCAGAAACCGCCGGTAGTCGACCATGACGAGTGGAAGCCAGACCGCGTAGTAGGCCAGGATCAGCACCTGGCCGAAAATGAACGAATAGGAAAACGCCCAGATCGAGACGGCTACGGCAAAGGCGCCATAGACCGAGTTCTTCTCGGGATCGACCAGCAGGGACTTTGGAATCTTCATCTCAGAGTCCCGCCGACACGACCCAGTGCCGGCAAGCCATGAGCCGGCCGGATTTTTCGCAGACATGGGCGTGCAATAAACGGCTTCTCCATTGTGCAGTGCAATATAACCTATCGCGCCCGGCGCTCAATGGCAAATCCGGTCAACTTATCTTACGCGAATTGGCCAAGCGGCGGATACCGAGTCGTCGCACCTTGGAACAGGGCGATCCGTCACAAATCCAGAGGCAGTGGGCGGCCTGTTCCCATCGCGAGTCAGATATGATTTTCGGTTTTCCTGAGCGTCGAGGAGGCTTGCCTACGGGCTGCCAAGCCATTGAAGAGAGCCTGCGCGGGTCGCTCGATCATTGTATAAAGGACAATGGATACCGCTATGGACAGCGCGCATGCCACGATGCCGGCCAGCCCCTGCGCCATCAGCCCTGACTGATGCGGTAGCAGTTTGCTCGCCAGCTGGATCACATAGGGGTGCGAGAGGTAGAGCGAGTATGATGCATCTCCGAGCAAAACCAGAAATGTTATCGCGCGCGTCCGGGGGGGCGACCAAGACAAAGCGGCGGCGGTTAAAACCACGGCAGGGACGCCGTTCGCCAGAAGCCAGGGCAAATCAGGTATCATTTGCCGAATGGCTATTGTCGCCACGAAAATCGCAAGCATAAGCCACGTACGTCCCACGAAAAGCTTCGCACTATGCACATATGCCAGGTAAAGTAAGATGCCAAAAACAAATTCCAGCATCAGCGGATTTGTATAAAAGCGCCAAGCGACGTTTTCACTCTGGATGAATTGACCCATCGCCACGAGAACTACTATGAACATGGATGGCGACAGTGGGCCGCGCAGGCCGCAAGCTATGCACGCAGCATATATTGCATAGAAGAACATCTCATAATTGAGGCTCCAGCCGAGAAAGAGCAGCGGCTGAATCGAACCGTCGACCTTTTCGAACGGGATGAAGAACAGTGATTTCAGGATCGTTTCGCCGCTCACGACGGTCGAATTCAGCAGACCGGGTTTCATCAGCGCAATCAACACGATACCTGCCGTCAGCGTCCAATAGAGCGGAACGATACGAACTATGCGGCGGCGACAGAATTGCCAGGCGCCTTTGGCCTCATCGGTGGTGTAAGCGATTATAAATCCACTGATTACGAAGAATATATCAACGCCTGACGCTCCGAATCCAAAGATATTTTCCTTAAGACCAAACTCTATTTGAAAACCGCTTCCAATATGGAACAATACCACCGCAAAAGCGGCGACGAACCTTAGAACTTGGAGCCCGAGCAGCTTGCGACGAACATTGGTGCTGTCCGGCAGCACCGTTGGTGATTCTACGCCAACCGTCGAAGCTACAGTCATTTTGTCTCTTCCCAGCCAAGGTCCGCTTTCACACGGGCCTCAAGTTCATCGGCCATATGACCCTGGCCGATTTCATTTGGATGCGAGTCGCAGCCGCGTGAAGCAACTCCTCCCGGACTGTCGAATCGTATCAGAGCAATTTTTCTTTCACCCGCGGCACGACGGACCGCCACGGCCTTGTTCACGGCCGACACCGCGGCATCGAGGTCGGCGCCCCAAAGCATCGGGCCGATACCGGCATAGATCATTGCGCCAGGCGCGTTGGCGCGCAATTGGGCAAGCAAGTCCGCGTAGCGTGCGACAAAATCCGGCGGCCGCGCGCCACCACTGAAATCGTTGCTGCCGAGATGCACGACAATGACATTGGTATCAGGCAGTTGCTCCCGGTCAGGACGTGACGGCATCAGTCGCGTGTAGAGGTCGCGCATCGTTGCGTTGGTGCTGCCATCATAATTGCGGACAAGGCCCTTCCCGGATGCTGCAAGCGTCGTAACGTCTGCTCCAAAGCGGCGCGCCACGACTGCGGCAAAGGTCAAGTACTGGTTCTCGGTATCGGCGCTAAACCGGCATTTGGCGTCCTTGCCCTCGACGCCGTAACCCGCCGAGATGGAGTCGCCGATGACTAAAAAGCTGCGGGTTTTCGGCTGCGGCGGCAGAAAAGATCCGTCGGTCCGGATATCCTTGAGAACAGTCGCGCCGAATGACGCTTCGGTTCGGCGGACAAGACGCACGGCGTGCCGGGCGGCCACCGTATCCAATACGACTCTGTAGGTGTGTTCGCCCTTCTTCAAGTCAAGGCGGGATACAGCACCGTCAACATCAACGACCATGCTGTTGCGGCCTGTGTCGTCAAGCACTACGTCGAGCCATGCCCCTTGGAATTCAACCTCGATGGCAGTTCCCGGCCATTCAAATGTGGCTTGGGTTCCGGTCGCCAAAAAGCGACCAACCAGCCGCGCGCTGTGCAACTCCGATTCCCCGGCAAGCGCACAGCGATCAGTGAGCCCATTTAACCCAGCTGCCGCCAACACTGCTATCAGGAATGGCCGAAGACCGGCTACTTTCATCTAGAGTCAGCCTGTGAGAATGGCGAGTGCTACAAGAGCAGTAAACACCTTTTCTCGCAGATGCGAAAGAACTTTTCGCACATGCGAGATGCAGGGCGCGTGCGAAAAATCCGTCCTAAGGCGGTCGTCGCAAGCGGAAGCGCCCCGCCTGATGCCGGCGCCTTTTTAGACACTGGTCCTTTTCAGTCCCCGTCAGTTGGACTTTCGCAAGCACCCCGCTGGAGCGCTACCAAAGCGCTCCGCCGGTGATCTGGATGTTCTCCATGGTGATGCCCTTGGCGAGATCGGAGCACAGGAAGACCGCCAGTGCGGCGATCTCCCGCGGCTGCAGCAGGCGCTGCTGCGGGTTGCCCCTGGCGATCTCGGCCATCGCTTCCTCTGGCGTGCGCCCCTTGCCTTCGCGCTCCACGACCTGCGCCACATTGCGGCGCATCAGTTCGGTCTCGACCCAGGTCGGGCTGATCATAACGCAGGTGACGCCATGCGCCGCCCCTTCCAGCGCCACGCAGCGGGTGAGACCCAGCAGGCCGGCCTTGGACGCGCAGTAGGCCGGGTTGTCCTTCCACCCGACCAAGGCGGCCGTCGAGCCAATGTTGACGATGCGGCCCCAGCCGCGCTCGATCATACCCGGCAGCACGGCACGCGTGACGCGGAAGGCGCCGGTCAGGTTGGTGTCGACGATCTTGTCCCAAAGCGCGTCGGAATGGCCGCAGACCGGCTGCTCGGCGGTGGTGCCGGCGGCGTTGACCAGAATGTCGGCGGGGCCGATGGCCGTCTCGGCGTCAGCCGCGAAACGGTTGGTGACGTCGCTGTCGCGAACGTCAAGGTGTGCGGCGTGAACTTTCGTTCCATGAGCGGCAAGGGCCGAGCGCACGCGCTCGATCTCGTCGGCGGCCGGATAGTAGGCGGCATCGGATCTGTCGGCGCCGGCAGGCGCGATGTAGGAGCCGACGGCGACATTGGCCCCAGCCTCGGCCAAAGCCGTGGCAATGGCGAAGCCCATGCCCGAGAAACCGCCGGTCACGATGGCGCTACGGCCGGAAAGGTTGTTCATGGCGCACGGTCTCCGCTTCGTTTGGGCAGGCAATCAGTCCTGACCGGATTTGGCAATCACAGCGGCGCAGCCTCCATCGACGAGCGTTCAGGACCCCTGAAGCGGTCTGCCCAGCCATTCGCGATAAAAGCCTTCGAGGTCGGGTTCGAAATCATACACGATGGGATAACCGGGTGCCGCCGCCTCGACCTCATGCAGCGTCCCGCACTCCGGGCAGATGAACTCCCGGATTTCCATCCATTCGGGATCAGGGAGATCGCTGTTGGGATAGATCTCGCGCAAAGCCTCCTCGGTGTTGCGCACGTTAATCACGGCGTTGAGCTTCCAGTTCTTCCGATAGTCGCCGAAGGAGTGGCCGCATTCGCAGCGGGTAATGCGCTCATCGCCACTCTGGCAGATGAACAGATGGTCCGAGACCGGCAGCAGGATCGGGTCCTTCCAGGCGACACGATCCTGATAGACGGCAACCATCTTGAAGAAACGGTCGTCATCCTTGTAGGCACTCATGATGCGCCTTGTCTGCGGCCAGGGCAGCTTGCCGGCGGCCAGATCGCCCAGAACTTCCTTGCTGTATGAGGTCATGGCTTGGCTCCCGGCGTGAAGATCGATTTGGCGTCGACGTTCCAGAAATCGCTGAATTCCTTGGTGAAGCGCGACGACAGCTTGATCGCGCTGGCGTACATTTTCTTCACTTCGGGCGCGAAGTCGGCCTTTCCGACGCGGCCACGCTCCTTGGCGATCCAATCCGCCACCGGAATCGCCTTAGCCAGGCGCTCTTTGCGCATGGCGGCGCGGCGTTCGACCGTGGCGTCGATATCGGCGACGGGATAACCGTCTTCATCGTCCTTCAGCACAATGCCGAAAACCTGGTCCGCCGCTTCACGGGTGAGAAAGCCGTTCTCGACATCCCATGCCGTCTTGATCGGATCGCGCTCCAGCACGTCGCCATAGCCACCGCCGCCATTGTAGGAATGGCTGAAGATGTCGCCGGATTTGTGCGGCGAGGTGATGTAGGGGCCTTCGACCACGACATGGTCGCCGCCGATGTTCTTCTCGTAGTCGGAGACGTCAGGGTCGATGCCGGGCGAATGCGCCAGCGGTTCGCCTTTTGCCGCCAGTTCGTGAATGTCTGAGTTGCGCACCGCGCGATGCTTCTGGCAGGTCGGCGCCGGATAACCACCGCACATGCCGCCATTGTCGAACACGCGCGAGGAGTGCTCGGAGGTGTGGAGCCGCAGATGTGAGGTCTTGTTGATCAGCCAGGTCGAGACGAAGGAACAGCCACCGCGATATTTACCGGCGCCGCCGGAATTCGGCACGATCGAACGGCCGATATAGACCATCGGCATCGACTGTTCCCAGACCTCGATGTTGCCCATGTCGGATTCCGGGTTCCAGCCGACATAGGCGGTGTCGAGACCGTCCTTGATGGCGAGCGCCCCGGACCCGGCGGCAGCGCACTCGAAATGCGCCATGCCGAACGGCGTGCCGTATTGGCTTTCGCCGCCCATCTCGATCATCGGGCTGTTGACCTGGCCGACAAAGGCCTCCTCGACGAAGCCGCGCGCGACAAAACTGCGCGACAAAAGCCGTTGGAAAACACCGTAGGCCGGCAGCAGCAGCGCCCATGAGGTGGCGGTGGCCACCATCTCGTTGTCGGGGTTGGTCCAGGTGCCGTGCGGCAGTTTCAGTTCGGTCGCCATCCAGGCACCGTCATTGACCAGGCCTTCGAAATTCATGTGCTGGGTCAGCGTCACGAACATGCCGCCATCCATGCCGGCCGGCGTGCAGTTCATCGAATGGTAGCCCCAGGGCTGCGTGCCCTCGAAGTCCATGGTGATCTTGCCGTCTGACGTGATCTCCATCTCGATCGGGATGTTGTAGAGCCAGTCGGGATCGCCGAGCAGCTGGAAGCCGGGCTTTCCCGCCGTGACATGGCCGTAGAACGTGTGGCCGCGGTAGATGCCGGGCACGGTGAGCTGGCGGGTGCGGGCGAGCTGGGCGCGGCGACCTTCCTCGATGAACTCCTTCGACACCTTCATCCAGTAGTCGAGGCCGATCTCGGAGATCAGCTGCTTGACGCTTTCGCGCATGTCGATGCAGGAGGCGACCTTGGCCTTCTCGTCGAGCACCCAGTAGATCGGCATGCGCAGATTGCGCTCGCAGCGGATGACGTAGTCGCGCCGGATCTCGTCATTCTCGCCGATCTTCTCGGCGCAGACGAACAGGCCTTCGGTGAAGCGCTCCTGCGCCAGGCAGACATCGCCGCCCGGCGTGATGCCGCCGGCTTCCAGTTCGTGGCAGACGGCACCGGCCCAGCCGACCAGCGTGTCTTCATGGAAGATCGGCACCACATCCATGACATCAGGCACCTGCACGGTGCCGATGAAGGCGTCGTTGTTGGCGAAGATATCGCCTTCACGGATTTTCGGGTTTTCCTCGTAATTGTTCTTGATCATCCATTTGATGAAGCGGCTCATCGTATGGACATGCACCATGATGCCGTTGGAGAGCGCGATGGCGTCGCCTTCGGGCGTATAGATGGCGACCACCATCTCGCCGACTTCGCGCACGCCGGGCGAGGCCGAGATGCGGCGGGCCATTTCGCGAGCCGAGACGCAATAGGCGCGCAGCTTGGTGTGCAGCGTCTCGAACTTCAGCGGATCCTGGTTGCGCAGCGTGAGTTCCGTGATGCCGTCATAGCAGCCGGTCTCTTCCATCAGCCGCTCGGAATCGAGCAGTCTTTCGCGAAGGCGCAGGGCCGAAGCAGGTTTGTCCAACATGGCGGTGCCCTCTCAAGCGTGGGTGTAGTGCAGCAGCGTCCATTCATCGACATGGACGCGGTCCTGCGGATGAACGACGAGCGTGGTGGCGGGGTGTTCGATGATGGCCGGACCGATGACTTCGTGACCGGGCTGCAGCAGGTCCATCTCGTAGAGATTGGCCTTGTGCCAGCGTCCGCCGATATAGGCCTCGCGCACGCCCTTGTGCGCGGAAGCCGGATCCGACTTGCCGAGCGGACGCTTGAGCAGCACCGGTTTGACCTTGTCGGCGGTGGCGATCAGCCCGAGTTCGGTGATGGTGAAGCCGGCCTCGCCATAGCGCGACACGCGATGATTGACCTTGGCGTAGACCGCCTCGAACTCGTCGATAACCCTGCGCATGTCGTCGGCCGAGTTGACCTCAGCCAGCGGCGCCATCACTTCGACATCCTCGAGCTGGCCGGTGTAGCGCATCATCAGGAACGGCACGGTCCTGATCTTCTCGCGCGCATGGCCGTCGGCGATCATCTCGTCGACCGCGGCCTTGGTCAGATCGTTCCAGACCGTGGTGACCTTGACGCCGAAGGCGGCCAGCGTCGCCTCATCGGCGCGTGACGGGATGTCGTGCTGCGTCGACACCGAATGCCGGCGCATGAAATCAGCCGTGGTGCAGCCGAAGGCGGAGAAGGCGGCCGCAAACTGGAAGGTGATAATGTCCTTGAAGCCGATGCCCCTGGAACAGCCGGCCAGGTGCAGCGGGCCAGAGCCGCCATAGGACAGCAGCGTGAACTCGGAGGGATGGATGCCCTGGCCCGAAATGACGCGGCGCAGCGCGTTGTTGGCGTCGGCCTCCAGCATGTCGATCATGCCTTCGGCGGCTTCCTCCAGCCCGACGCCCAGGATGTCGGAGCATTTCTCCTGGAAGGCGCGGCGGGCCTTTTCGACCTGCAGCACGACCTTGCCGCCGAGGAAATAGTGCGGGTTGAGCCGGCCGAGAATCGCATCGCAATCGGCAATGGTCGGTTCGGTGCCGCCCCTGGCGAAGCAAATCGGACCTGGATCGGAGCCGGCGCTTTCCGGTCCAAGCGAGACTTTCTTGGTCAGCGGATCGACCTTGAGGATCATGCCGGCGCCGGCACCGATCGTATCGAGGTGCAGCGTCGGCACGTTGAGCTTGAAACGATCCATCAGCGGCTCGTTCTCGATCCGCGTCTGGCCGCGCGTGATGACGCCCATGTCGAAGGAGGTGCCGCCCATGTCCGAGCAGATCAGCGAATCATTGCCGATCAGCTTGCCGACATAGGCAGCACCGAGGATGCCGCCGATCGGGCCGGAGATCATGGTTTCATGCAGGCGCGGATGGTTGATCGAGGTCAGGCCGCCGAAGGAGAGCAGCGTCTGCACGCCATATTTGAAGCCGTATTTCTTCGAGACGTCCTCGATACCCCTAAGCTGCTTGCGGCCGCGCGAAGTCGCGTAGGCCTCGATCAGCACCGAGTTCAGCCGCGACTGCTCGCGGATGACCGGGCGGACCTCATGGCTGGTGTAGACGATGATGTCGGCGCCGGCCTTGTCGACCTCCTCACGGCAGATCTCGGCGATGCGCTTCTCGTGCACCGGATTGACATGCGAGAAGATGGTCATGATGCAGATCGCTTCGACCTTGTCGGCGATCAGTTTTTTTGCGGCTGCAGAAACCTCGTGCTCATAGAGCGGCAGCACGACGTCGCCGAACTGGTCGATGCGCTCGGTGACCCCATGGGTGCGGCGGCGCGGCACCAGCGGATCGGGATGATGGTGGGTGACCGCATGCAGCCGGTCGGCATAGGAATAGTCGGCCCAGGCCTGCAGACCGCGGCCCATCAGGATCATGTCCTCGAGGCCCTTGGTGGTAATCAGGCCGAGCCGGCGGCCGGTGCGCGACAACAGCGTGTTCAGCATGCCGGTGCCGGAATAGAGCACGACGTTGACGCCTGAAAACAATGATTCCAGCGAGATGCCCCAGGCATCCGCCGCGTCCTCGGCCGAGGCCAGAAAACCCTCGGCTTCGTTCTTCGGCGTGGTCGCCGACTTGCCGATCTTGAAGTGGCCGTCCTGATCGACAAGGATCGTGTCGGTCATGGTGCCGCCGGCGTCGATGCCAATCACGATTGGGTTGCCGACAATGGGGGCGGTGAGATTGGGTTGGGTCACGGTCGCCTCGGGATCTGGTCTAGGTTGACGCTAGGCTAGATTCGATGGGCGGCTTCGCGCCATATGCCTAAAGACACAATGACGGTTGGGCTGACATCGCCGAGAAAAGGGCATGCGCATGGGCAATATCTGGGCGCCGCTCGCCAAAGCGATCGCCGCCATCGGCACGGACAGGCATGTCGACTGCCTGATCGACCTGATCGGCGCCGACATCGACCACGACCTCGTCACGGTGACGCGCTATTCGGCGACGCAGACACCCGAATTCATCAAGCACCGGCGCTTCTCGGATGAGATGGTCCGGCGCTATCTCCACAATTATTACGTGTTCGACCCGTTCTATGCCTCGTGGCGGCGCGAGCGCAGGTTGGGCATCATGCCGCTGAAACGGCTCGCCGACGACGAGGCCAAGCGCGGCCAGTACATTGCCGGCTTCCTGGCGCAGTCGGAGATCTGCGACGAGGTCGGCATCATGCTTGCCGATGGCGGCGACTGGTGCCTCGGCATCTTCCTCGACCGTTCGACCACCTCATTCAAGGACAGCGAGATCGCTTTGCTGGACGAGCGGTTGCCTGTATTCGAGGCGCTGCATGCGCTCGACATCAAGGCGCGCGGAACCAAATTCTCCCGCACGTCGGCGCCGACAGGCCCCGGCGCCTCGCCCCGGCAGGAGCCGACGATCCCGGCCAGTCTGTGGCCGGAGCTGTCGCTGCGCGAGCGGGAATTGGTTCAGCTAATCCTCGCAGGCCACCCGACAGCCAACATCGCCGAGCGCCTCGGCATCACCGTCGGCACGGTCAAGAACCATCGCCGGCGCATCTACGAGAAGCTCGACATCACCACGGAGCGGGAATTGTTTTTGCAGTTTTTTCAGCATCAGGCTGATCGCTAGCCGCTCGCTTACCCAGCCGATCCGCCAGCCGAATGCCTGATTTGCAGAGCCGCTCCCTCCGTGAATTGGTGCAGGGGCTTGTCGCCGGAATGGCTCGAAACCTGGCTTCAAAATTCCTCTTGCGGAACGCCGCCGTCCCGGCTTAGTCTCGGCTTCGCAAAGAAAATGAAATTTAATTCCATTTGTGCAATGCCCGCAAGCCAGTGCAGTGCCCAGGAAAAATGCCCACTGCAATCGACTGAGAGAATATTTGATATATCATCTACCAGAACGGAAATAGCTGACATGGTCCAGCAGACATCGATCCAGCCATCGGCGCCCTGGTTGCGGCTCGACGTCGACAATTCGGACTGGAACGACGCCGAGGTTTCGAGCCTGGTGCGCTGGTATCAGCAGATGCTGCTCATCCGCCGTTTCGAGGAAAAAGTGCTCGATCTCGCCAATGCCGGGCTGGTGCATGGTCCGGCGCATGCCAGCATCGGACAAGAGGCGACGGCGGTCGGCGCCATGTCCGTGCTCGGCACCGGCGACCGCATCAACGGCACCCACCGCGCCCATCACCAGGTCTTGGCCAAGCTTGTCAACGCGCAGACGCCCGGCGGATTCGACCCGTTGCATGACGCTTTCAACCCGGACATGCAGGGCTCGGTGCGCGGCCTGATGGCCGAGATCATGGGCCTCAAGTCAGGCTATTGCGGCGGCCGTGGCGGCTCGATGCATATGCGCGACGATGCCTCCGGCATCCCTGGCACCAGCGCGATCATTGGCGGCAACCTGCCGCATGCGGCCGGCTATGCGCTGGCCGACAAGCTGCTCGACACCGGCAACATCTCGGTCGCTTTCTTCGGCGACGGCACGATGATGGCGGGGCCGGCCTATGAGGCGATGAACATCGCCGCGCTCTACCGGCTGCCGGTGATCTTTTTCGCCGAAAACAATCTCTATGCCGTCTCGACGCACATCAACGAGCAGACGCGCGAGACGCGGCTGGCCTCGCGCGGACCTATGCTCGGCTTTCGCGGCATCGAATGCGACGGCATGGATGTGGTGGCGGTCCACCATGCCATGCGCGAGGCGCGCCGGGCGATCGAGGAAGACGGTGGCCCGGTGCTGGTCGAGGCGCTTTGCTACCGCTTCCTGCATCAGAGCGGCGCGCGCCCGGGTAGCGAATTCGGCTACCGCACGCGGGCCGAGGAAGACGCCTGGAAAGCGCGCGATCCGCTGGTCACGATGGCGACTCGCCTGAAGACGATGGGCATTTTGAACGCTTCCGACCTCGGCACACTCGACCAGCGCGTCATGGAGGTGGTCAACACCGCTGCCGATTCGCTCACCGAAATGAGTGGCAACGCGCTGGGCATTCCCGACCATCTGTGGCCAGACCCAGGCGGCGTCGACAACCAGATACGCGGTGATCTTTCCGAACTGAAGGGCGAGCGTTTCCTCGAGATCGAGGATATGCCGCCAGCCGACACCAGGCCGGTCAAGTTCATGGTTGCCGCGTCCGAGGTGATTGCGCGCGCCATGGAAAAGGATTCGCGCATCATTATCATGGGCGAGGATGTGCACCGGCTGCGCGGCGGCGTTTCGGGCGCCACAAAGGGTGCGCTGGAACGCTGGCCGGAGCGTGTACTGGCAATGCCCATCGCCGAGAACGGTTTTGTCGGCGTGGCGCTGGGTGCAGCGCTTTGCGGCCTGCGGCCGATCGTCGAGATCATGTTCGGCGATTTCTGCCTGGTTGCCGCCGACCAGCTGTTCAACGCGGTCAGCAAGGTGCGCCACATGTTCGGCGGCGGCTTCGCGGTGCCGATCGTGGTCCGGGTCCGCGTCTCGCCGCACACCGGCTACGGCTCGCAGCATTCGGGCGATCCGTCCGGCCTGTTCGCGCTGTTTCCCGGCTGGCGCATCGTCGCCCCGACGACGCCCTTCGACTATATCGGCCTGATGAATTCGGCGCTGAAATGCGACGATCCGGTCGTCGTCATCGAGCATGTCGAACTGTTCCCGAGCGAAGGGCCTGTGCCTGCGGATGACCGCGATTATTGCGTGCGACTCGGCAAGGCGAAAACCGTCAGGCCGGGCAGTGCCTGCACCTTGCTCACCAGTGCCAGCATGGTCGCCGTCGCCAAGCAGGTGGTCGAGGAGACCGGCGTCGATGCCGAGATCATCGACCTGCGCAGCCTCGACCCGACCGGGCTCGACTGGCCGATGGTGGAGGCCTCGATCCGCAAGACCAACCGGGTGGCCGTCGTCGAGCAGGTGCAGCGTGGACTGTCGCTTGGCGGACGGCTGACACAAGAGATTCAGGATCGCGTGTTCGACTATCTCGATCACGAGATCCTGCATGTGACGGGAAGCCTCTCGGCTCCCGTCGTATCGGCCCCGCTCAACCGCGCCGCACTGGGCGGCGCTGATAAGCTCAAGGCCGCGCTTCAATCCCTCATTGCCGTGGGTGGATAGAGCAACGCATTGCCACAAAGATCTGACAAGAAAATGGGAGAATGAAATGGACATGACGATCCTACCAAGAGCCAAGACCAGGGCGACGATGCTGGCGGCCGTGCTGCTGGCCACCAGCGCCTTCTGGGCGCCTGCCACCTTCGCGCAGGACAGCAAGCCGCTGGTCATTGCGCGCAACATCGACCTCAATTCGCTCGATCCGCACCGCGCCTTCTGCGACACCTGCCAGATCTACAATTCCAGCGTCTACGAATCGCTGCTGACGCTGGACAAGGACAACAAGCTGATCCCGCTGCTCGCCTCGAAGTGGGAAGGCAATGCCGACCAGAGCAGCTTCACCTTCACGCTCGACCCGGCCGCCAAATTCTCGGACGGTTCGCCTGTCGAAGCCAAGGACGTCAAATGGTCCTGGGAGCGGCTGAAGAACCTCAAGGGCAGCGCCTCGTTCCTGATGGACAATGTCGCCTCGATCGAGACTCCGGACGCGCATACGGTCGTCGTCAAGATGGTCGCGCCGAGCTCCGAATTCCTCAACATCGCGGCGGCGCCCTACGCAGCGGTCGTCAACAGCAAGGTTGCTTCCGAAGCCGGCGCCAAGGCCGATGCGGACGCCTCGACGACAGACAATGCCGAGGCCTGGTTCCTGGCCCATTCGGCCGGCAGCGCGCCGTTCGTGCTGAAATCCTATGAGCCCAATTCGGAACTGCGGCTGGCGCGCAACGACAAGTACTGGCGCACGGCGCCGGCGCTGAGCGAAGTCGTCATACGCCAGACCAAGGATGCGGTGGCGCAGGCGCAGATGCTGCAGAGCGGCACCGCCGATATCGCCATGCAGATCGACCCGGACACGGCCAAGACGATGACCGGCAGCGACGTCAAGATCGAGACCGTGCCGTCCTACAACTTCATCTATGTGGCGCTGTCGCCCGGCGCCAAGGCCAACAAGGTGCCGCTGACGCCCGAAGTGCGCGAGGCCATTTCGCTCGGTCTCGACCGTCCTGCTATCCTCGATTTCACCATCGGCTCCGAGGGTCAGCTGATCAGCGCGCCGATCCCGCTCGGCTTCCCCGGCGGTTCGGGCTTCGAGGCGCAGCCCTATGACGTTGCCAAGGCAAAGGAACTTCTGGCCAAGGCCGGACACGCCGACGGCTTCGAGATGGAGGCAGCGTTCCCCGGCATGAACGTCTACGGCGTCGATCTCTCGCTCTTGATGCAGAAGGTCCAGCAGGATCTGGCCAAGATCAACATCAAGCTCGACCTGCAGCCGATCCCCTTCGCCAATTGGCGCGAGCGCGTCAATGGCGACGGCATCCCGATGACGGCGGTGTTCTACGCGCCGGACTATTACGGCACCTCGCAATACATCGACTATTTCGCAATGACGAAGGGCAGCCCTTGGTCGCGCCGTGCCGGCGCGGAGCGCGACCCGTCGGTGCTCAACCCGAAGGAAGCGGATATCTACAAGGCAGCCCTTGCGGCAAGCGGCGACGAGGCCGCCAAGCTGTGGCACCAGGCCGGCGAGGAGATGATCAAGGACAGGATCATCCTGCCGCTGATCAGCCCGAACCTGATCCTGGCCTACAAGTCGGACGTCAAGGGCGTGCGCTACAGCGCCTGCTGCAACCTGCCGCTGGCAGAACTCAGCCACTGAGCAAAACAATACGGGGAGGCGACAGTCGCCTCCCTGTTCTCCATCCCGGAAGGCCAGCAAATCCTGTTCTTCCAACATCAAATTCAATATATGATATATCAATGAGCGGAGACCTCGTCATGCCTTCCCTGATCAACTCCAAGGACCAGTTGCTGCGCGAGCGTGCGGCCTCGGTCATTCCGGGCGGCATGTGGGGACACATGGCGACGCGCTATCTCGGCTCCGCCTATCCACAATTCTTCGAACGCGCCGACGGCTGCCGGGTCTGGGACGTCGACGGGCACGAATACATCGACCTGATGTGCAGTTGGGGGCCCAACATTCTCGGCCACCATCATCAAGCAGTCGAAGAGGCTGCCGCCCGGCAGCGTCGCCTCGGCGATGCGATGAACGGCCCCGGCGAGGTATTGGTCGAACTGGCGGAGCTGCTGGTCAAGACGGTCGCGCATGCCGACTGGGCAATGCTGCAGAAGAACGGCACCGACGCCACCACGGCCTGCGTGACGATCGCGCGCGCCGGCACCGGCCGACGCAAGGTGCTGGTCGCGCGCGGCTCCTACCACGGTGCCGTGCCGTGGTGCACGCCATCGCTGGCCGGCGTCACCGCCGAGGACCGCGCCCATCTGATCCATTTCGACTACAATGACGTCGCCAGCCTCGAAGTGGCCGTCGAGCAGGCCGGCAACGATCTCGCTGCTGTCGTCGTCACTGCCTTCCGGCACGACATCGCCCGCGACCAGGAACTGCCGACCGCCGCCTTCGCCAAACGGGCGCGCGAACTCACCACCGCTGCCGATGCGGCATTGATCGTCGACGATGTGCGCGCCGGCTTCCGCATCGACCTCGCCGGCAGCTGGGAGCCGCTCGGCGTACGGCCGGACCTGTCCGCCTTCTCGAAGGCGATCGCCAATGGCTATCCGCTGGCCGCCATCGCAGGCACCGACCGGTTTCGCGAAGCCGCGACCAAGGTCTATGTGACGGGTTCTTTCTGGTACGGCGCCGTCGCAATGGCCGCGGCGATCGCTACCATCAGCACGCTGCGCGATACCGACGCCGTCACCCACATGACACAGGCCGGCGACAGGCTGCGCTCAGGCCTCGATGCTGCAGCGAAGAAGCATGGTCTTTCGCTGCGACAGACAGGTCCGGTGTCGATGCCGATGGTGCTGTTCGACGGCGATGCCGAATTCAAGCTAGCCAACGCATTCTGCTCGGCCGCCTTGCGCGAAGGCGCTTATTTCCATCCCCGGCACAACATGTTCCTGAGTGCTGCGCACACCGCAAAAGATATAGATCTCGCCCTGCAGGCTGCCGATGCGGGCATGGCCGCCGCGGCGCAGGTGGCGTGACCGGCGCCAATGCGGTGGAAAGGAACAAACTGTTCAGCCGGTGGCCGACACCAGTCGGCCGTTCTGCGCAGCGCGGCGCAGTTCCTCCGGCGTGACCGCGCCGTCGTTCAGCCGTTCGAGAACCTTGACCAGCAGGCGGCCGCCTTCGATCATGTCCTGCTGAATGCCCTTGCGCACACCGTTCTCGTCGCGCGCCCGCAGCGCTTCAAGAATGTCGAGATGCCGGTGGCGGCCGTCATAGGTCGGCCGGGCGTGAGGGTACTGGTAGTTCACCAGCGGTCCGTTGCGCAGCCAGATTCCCTCAATGATGGCCAGCAGCTCCGGCATTTGCGCCGCCTGGTAGATGGAGTGATGGAATTCCCAATTGTCGCGGACGGCTTCGAACCAGCGGCCATTGTCCTCGTTCGCAATGAGTTTCTCATGCACCGCCGCCAGACGGTCGATCTCGCGCGGCTCGATGCGCGTCGTTGCCGCGGCACCCGCCATGCCTTCGAGATGCAGCCTGATGCTGCGCAGTTCCAGATACTGAGCCAGCGACAGCTGGGCGACGGTGATCGAACGGCCGGCCTCCATCTCCAGGCCTTTTTCGCGCACCAACTGCATCAGCGCCTCGCGCACCGGCGTCTCAGACACCTGAAGGCTGGCGGCAAGGTCGCGGATCTTGAAGCGATGGCCCGGCCAGAAACGGCCTTCCATCATGGCACGGCGAAGCTCCTCATAGACACGCGTCGTCAGATTGTCGCGCGCGATCGGCGCGATAGAAGCAGTCACATCCGCTCTCCGTTCTTGCAACAGCGCAGGCGTCGCCTGCGTCGCGTGGCTTGTGTATATGATACCACGAATGGCCTGACCACCGACATGAGACAAGCCGCCCCGAAACCGGCAGACATGAGACGGGCCGCATGACCGCGTCGATGCCTTCCTTGCTGTTCGGCGCCATTGCCGACGATCTGACCGGCGGCACCGAGCTGGCGTCGATGCTGGTCGCGCGCGGCATTCCGACGGGATGCACGGTCGGGCTGGACGCGCCGATCCCATCAGGCAATCTTGCCCATGTGATCCTGCTGAAGACCCGCGTCATCGCAGCCAGCGATGCGGTGCGCCAGGTGCTGGAGGCCGCGGACCGGCTGGTCGAAGCTGGCGCGCGGCAGATCTTCTTCAAATATTGCGCCACCTTCGATTCGACGCCCGCGGGCAATATCGGTCCTTGCGCCGAAGCGCTGCTCGAGCGCCTTGGCGGCGGCGTCACACTGTTCGCCCCCGCGCTGTGTGAGACTGGGCGCACCGTCTATCAGGGGCATATGTTCGGCGGTCCCCAGCTGCTTGCTGAGTCGCCCAAGCGCTTCGATCCGCTGACGCCGATGACCGATTCCAATCTGGTTCGCGTGCTGCAGGCGCAGAGCAGGGGCAAGGTCGGGCTGGTGCCCTATCTCGTCGTCGACGCCGGCGCTGGAGCCATCCGGAGCGCTATAGGAGAGCAAAGCAGGCGCGGCGAGACGCTGCTGGTCACCGACACCATCCGCGAGCGCGATCTGGCGGCGATCGCGGAAGCCACCTTCGACCTGCCGCTGATGACCGGCAATTCCTCAGTCGCCGCGCATCTGCCACCGGCCTGGCTCACGCATGGGCTGCTGGATTCAGGCGATCTCGTTGCCGCCAGCCTGCCGGCCGTCGAAGGGCCGGCAGCGGTGCTGGCCGGCAGCGTCGCCGACCGCACCATCGAACAGCTCGAGCGTTTTGCGCAAAACAATCCACTGCTGACGATTGACCTTGCCAGCGCCTTTGCCGGCGCCGATGTCATGGCCGAAGCGCGTACCTTCGCCCAACGGCATTTGCCCGGCGCGATGATCGCCATTGCTACGACAGCGCCGCAAGCGACCGTCGAAGCGCTGCAGCAGGCGCATGGCCGCGATATGGTGGCGGCAAGGGCGGAAGAGATCCTGGCCGGGATTGCCCAGATTCTGGTGCGCGAACTCGGCGTCCGCCGGCTCGTCGTCGCCGGCGGCGAGACCGCCGGTTCGGTGGTGAAGGCGCTCGGCATCGACCGGATCGCCATGGGCGCCTATGAGGGCCCCGGACTGTCGCGCGCCATCGCTCACCTCCCCGGCCGGCCCTCCGATCCGCTGGCGCTGATGCTGAAATCGGGAAAGCTCGGCGGCCCCGATATCTTCACCGACGTTCTGCAAGACATGACACGGCCGAGCACTATTGCGCCGGCGATCGACACATGGCCACCGGCAAGGAGAGCATCGTGATGGAACTCGAAATCGAACGCACGAGCCTGATCACCACGACGCAGACGCTGGACGCCAGCGGGATGAATGTCGGCACCACCGGAAACATCAGCGTGCGCACGACAGGCGGCATGCTGATCACGCCGACGGGAATAGCCACAAGCGCCTTGCGGCCGGAGCAAATGGTGGCGATGCAGCTCGATGGATCCTGGGACGCTGCGTTCCGGCCGTCGAGCGAATGGGAGATGCACGCCGAAATCTACAAGGCGTTTCCCGAGGCCGGCGCCGTCGTGCATGCCCATCCCGACCATTGCGTGGCGCTGTCGTGCCTGCGTGAACCGCTGCCACTGTTCCACTACATGGTGGCGGGCTTCGGCGGCGATGATGTGCGCTGCTCGGACTATGCGCTTTTCGCGTCAAGCGAACTGGCCAAGGTTGCCGTCGTCGCGCTCAAGGACCGCACGGCTTGCCTGCTCGCCAATCATGGCATGATCGCCTTCGGCGGCGATCTCGACACGGCGCTCATCCGCACCATCAAGCTGGAAACCCTGGCGCGGCAGTACCTTTTGGCGCGCAGCGCCGGCACGCCGGTGCTCATCGAGGGCAGCGAGATCCCCGCCATTCGCGGGCGCTACAAGAATTACGGCCAGCAGAAGTAGCCGGCCGAGCAATTCCAGAAAAGGTGAAGCGGTTTCCCGGGAAAAGCGCATAGCGCTTTCCCCAGGGGATTGCCCCAAAACAAGGAACGGCTCTTCGCCCTGTTGAAGAACCATTCAGTCGACCTGCAAATGCGAGACGAAGGCCCGTCAAGCTCCATGAAGATCAGGCGGGGATCGGTTCGGCGGCCGGCGTATAGACGCCGATGGCGCCGGTGCCGATCAGCTGGTCGATGATCTCGGCGCTATAGCCGAGCACGTCGGCCAGCACGGCAGCTGTGTCCTGGCCCAGCATCGGCGGCGCGGTGAAGTCCGCGGTCAGCTGCGCGGCAAGTCCCTGCGCCGGGCGCACCATGGCGACGGAGCCGAGATGCGGATGCGGCAAGGTCTGGACGAGGCCACGCTCGCGCACATTGGGACTGTCGAAGACTTCCGGTATCGATTTTACCGTGCCGGCCGGCACGCTGGCGGCGGCACAGGTGGCCATCCAGTGGTCACGTGGCTTGGTCTTGAAGACGGCGGCTAGTTGCGGGATCAGCGCCTCACGGTTGGTGGCGCGCGCCCCTGCTTTGATGAAGCGCGAATCCCCAGCCAGATGTGGCAGATCAACGACCTTCTCGCACAGCGCCGCGAACTGGCGGTCATTGCCGACCGCCAGCGCAAAGCTGCCATCGGAGGCTTCGAATATCTGATAGGGAACGACCGTCGGATGGGCATTGCCGTAGCGGGCGACCTCTTGGCCGGTGTTAAGGTAACCGCTGCCGACATTGATCAGCAGGCTGAGCGCGCAGTCGATCAGCGACAGGTCGAGGAACTGGCCCTTGCCGGTCGTCGCGCGCTCGTAAAGCGCCGCCAGGATCGACTGCGTGGCGACCATGCCGCAGACGATATCGGTGATGGCGACGCCGACACGCATCGGTTCGCCATTGCTCTCGCCGGTGATGGCCATGAGGCCGCTTTCGGCCTGCATGACGAAATCATAGCCGGGCCGTCCGGCATCGGGTCCGGTCTGGCCGTAACCGGAGATCGAACAGTAGATCAGGCGCGGGTTTGACGCGCTCAGCTCCTTGAACCCAACGCCGAGCCTATCGGCGGTACCTGAGCGGAAATTCTCGACGACGATGTCGGCCTTCGCCGCCAGCTCGCGCACGATCGCCAGCCCCTGCGGGCTTTTCATGTCGAGCGCGATGCTCTGCTTGCCGCGATTGGCGCAGAGATAGTAGGTCGAGACACCCTTGTAGCTCGGCACCGACCACGCCCTGGTGTCGTCGCCGCCGTCGATGTTCTCGATCTTCCAGATCTCGGCGCCGAGATCGGCAAGGCTCATCGTTGCCCACGGCCCGGCCAGCACACGCGAGAGATCGAGAACCTTGATGCCTTCGAGCGGCAAGCGCGCGGGTTCTGCCGTACCGGCATTCGCGGAATGGTCCTCAGTCACGATCAAAATTCCTTCGGGTGAATTCGGCAAGCCACTCAGACAGCCCTGAAAGTGTTGATCGGCTCCGGGAAATGGCAGGCGACGCGATGCGAACCACCGGCCGGATCGAGCGGCGGTTCGACGGCAGCGCAGATCGCCTGCGCCTTGAAGCAGCGCGTGCGGAAGCGGCAGCCGGATGGCGGGTTGAGCGGGCTCGGCACATCGCCGCTCAGCACGATGCGCTCGCGCTTGCGCTCCTTCTCGGGATTGGCGAGCGGCACCGCCGACAGCAGCGCCTGGGTGTAGGGATGCAGCGCCCTCGAATAGAGTTCGGCTGCCGGCGCGATCTCGACGATCTTGCCGAGATACATCACCGCCACCTGATGCGAGATGTGGCGCACGACGGACAGATCATGCGCGATGAACAGATAGGAGGTGCCGAAGGATTGCTGGATGTCCTTGAGCAAATTGAGCACGCCGGCCTGCACCGAAACGTCGAGGGCCGAAACCGGCTCGTCGAGGATCACCACTTGCGGATTGAGTGCCAGCGCGCGGGCAATGACGACGCGCTGGCGCTGGCCGCCGGACAGTTCGTGCGGATAGCGCTTGCCATGCTCGGGATTGAGCCGCACCAGTTCGAGCAATTCGGCGACGCGCGCGCGGCGGTCGGCCGCCGACATGTCGCTCATGCGCAGCGGCTCGGCGATGTTGTCGGCAATGCGCATGCGCGGATGCAGCGACCCGTAGGGATCCTGGAAGACGAGCTGGATGTAGCGCCGCATCAGGCGCATGTCTTCGTGATTGAGCGCGAGCAGGTTCTGGCCACGGAACCAGCTTTCGCCGCTGGTCGGCTCGATCAGCCGCATCAGGCAGCGCCCGAGGGTCGACTTGCCGCAACCGGATTCACCGACCAGACCCAGCGTTTCGCCTGGTGCTACGTCGAACGAGACATCGGCGACCGCACGGACATGGGCAACGGCACGGTCGAAGACGAGGCCGCCGCGAACCGGAAAGTCCTTGACGAGATGGCGAACAGAAAGCGCAGCCGCCGGTTTGGTTTCCGCCTGGAGTTGCTCCGCTGCGCTCATGGGGCCACGTCTCCACTGTCCAGGCTCGCCGCCGCCAGCACAGCACTGTGGAAGGGCGGCAAGGTCGTCGCGAAATGACAGGCCGAGAACCGGCCGCCGACATCGTGCAAAGGCGGGTCCTCGGTCCGGCAGCGTGCCGCGGCATAAATGCAGCGCGGATGGAAGGCGCAGCCGCCCGGCAAGCGCCCAAGTGCGGGCGGCGAACCGTCGATCGAGAACAGCCGCTCGCGGCTTTCCTCGAGGTTGGGGATCGAGGCGATCAGGCCACGCGTGTAAGGATGGCGCGGATCGGCGAACAGCTCGGATACGCCTGCCTGTTCGACGACACGGCCGGAATAGACGACCGCGACGCGGTCGGCATGGCCGGCGACGACGCCGAGATCATGGGTGATCAGCACCAGGCCGAGGCCGAGCCGTTCCTGCAGCGAGCGCAGCACGGCCAGGATCTGTGCCTGCACCGTGACATCGAGCGCCGTGGTCGGTTCGTCGGCAATCAACAGGTCAGGATCGTTGGCGACGGCCATGGCGATAACCGCGCGTTGGCGCATGCCGCCGGAGAATTCATGCGGATACTGGTTGACCCGGCGCTCCGGCTGCGGGATCGCCACCAGATGGAGCAATTCGACCGCGCGCGTCATCGCCTGTTTGCGTGTCACGCGCTGATGCAGCCTGACCGCCTCGGCAATCTGGGCGCCGACGGTCATCACCGGATTGAGCGAGGACAGCGGGTCCTGAAAAATCATGGCGATGCGCGCGCCCCTGATCTTGCGCATCTCGCGCGCCGGTTTGCCGACCAGTTCGTCGCCGTTGAAGCGGACCGAGCCGGTGACCACCGCGTTCTTTGACGTGAGGCCGAGCGCGGCGAGCATGCCGACGGACTTGCCCGAGCCGGACTCACCGACAATGCCGACCACTTCGCCCTTGGCGACGTCGAGGTCGATCCCGCGAACCGCTTCGAACTGACTGCCGGCCTTGCGGAATCCGACCCGCAGACCGCGTATGGACAGCAGCGGCTCGCGCTCGCCCACCTTGTCGACTGCGCCCGGTGGCGCTGAGGAAATCTGTGCGCTCATCGCCTAGTCCGACCTTGGATCGAGAATGTCGCGCAAGCCGTCGCCTATGAAGTTAAAGCCGAGCACGATGGTGAGGATGGCGACGCCGGGACCGAAGGCGATCCACCATTGATAGAAATGAACGGCGCCATCGGAGATCATCGAGCCCCATTCGGGTGTCGGCGGCGTGGCGCCGAGGCCGATGAAGCTGAGCGACGCGGCAAGCAGCACGACCTGGCCGAGATCCATGGTTGCGCTGATCAGCACCGGGGTCCAGCAAAGCGGCAATATGTGCGTGAACAGCACGCGCCGCGGCCTGGCGCCGGCGGCGATTGCCGCCTCGACATGCTCGCGCTCCTTCACCTCCAATACCTGCGCCCGCATCAGCCGGGCGTAGACGGGCCACCAGACGAGCACCATGGCTATGGCGGCATTGCCGAGGCCTGGTCCGAGCGACGCCGCGACGGCCATGGCCAGCAGCATCGGCGGAAAGGACAGAGTGACGTCGACAAGCCGCATGATCGCCGCGCCGGTCAATCCGCCGACGAAGCCGGAAATGGCGCCGAGCAGCGAGCCTATGATCACTGCAGAGACGACGACCAGAACCGCGATCGGCAGCGAATGCGCGGCCCCGTGCAGAGTGCGGGCCAGCACATCGCGGCCGAGTGCGTCGGTACCCAGCCAATGCGCCCAGCTTGGCGCCTGAAGCCGGCGTGCGACCATTTCGAGCGGATCGAACTGCACGACCAGGTTGGCGAATGCGGTCATGAACAGCCAGAACAGGATGACGACCGTGCCGACGGCCAATGGCGCGGTCAGCCATTCGGGAACCGTCGAGGAGCGGGATTTGGTGACGACGACCGCCATCAGCTCAACCTCACGCGCGGATTGGCCACCACGTAGAGGATGTCAGTGATGAGGTTGGTGACCAGGAAGGCGAGACCACCGACGATGGTGACGCCGATGATCGCCGGGAAATCGAGCGCACGCGCTGCCTCCACGGCGTAGGATCCCATGCCCGGCCAGGAGAAGATGGTTTCGGTCAGCACCGCGCCGGTGATCAGATAGGCGAAGGAATAGCCGATGACGGTCAGGGTCGGCACCATGGTGTTGCGCAGCGCATGGACGATGACGACGCGGAATTCGCTCGCCCCCTTGGCGCGCGCGGTGAGCACGAACTCGCGGCTCATCACATCAAGCATGTTGGCGCGCACCAGCCGCGATATGGTGCCCGAAACCGTCCAGCCGAGGACGAAGGCCGGCAGAAGCAGGTGCCAGAGCGCGTCCTTGAAGACGGTCCAGTCGCCAGCCAGAAGCGAATCGATGGTCAGGAAGCCGGTGATGCCGGGCGGCAATGCCAAGCGGGCATCGACCCTGCCCGGCCCCGGCAGCCAGTTCAGCATGACGGAGAAGATGAACAACAGGCCGAGCCCCGACCAGAACACCGGCAGCGAAGAGCCTAACAAGGCGAACAGCCGCGCGCCATGGTCGATCAGGCTGTTGCGGAAATAGGCGGCCAGCACACCAAGCACGATGCCGAGCGTGGTGCCGAAGATCATCGCGGCGAAAACCAGTTCGAGCGTTGCCGGCAAGCGGTAGAGAATGTCGGTGCCGACATTGCGCTTGGTGATGAACGAGGTGCCAAGATCGCCGCTCAGCAGATTACCAAGATATATCATATAGCGTTCCGGCAAAGGACGATCGAGACCCCAACGCGTCTTGGCGGCGGCCACCACTTCGGGGTTGCTCATCTGCTGTTCGGCGACAATCGCGGTCAGCGGATCCCCCTTGGTCACCGTGGTGATCAGGAAGGCGATGGTGACGATGCCGAGCACCAGAAACGGCATTGCGATAAGCCGGCGCAAAATATAGCGAGACACGTGGCTACCTTCACAAGGAGGGGCTTCGTAAGATGGCACAAGGCGCTGGGACATGCCATCGACGGAAACATATTGACAGCCCGCGAAAGCCGCTGTCAATATAAATGGAATTTAATTTCATTTTTGATCGACAGTGCCGACGTCACCGGCCCGACAGGCGGACGACGACGCCAGAAAGACCTCAGCGTGCGCAAGCGAGCGACCAGGGACGAGACGGAGCTTGAAGGCGAAGGCGCACAGCTTTCGTCGTCGCTGGTGCGCGGGCTCGGCATCCTGCGCGCCTTCCGGCCGGGCGACGCCTCGCTCGGCAACCAGGACATCATTGCCCGCACCGGCCTGCCCAAAGCCACGGTGTCGCGCATCACCTATACGCTGAGCGCGCTCGGCTACCTCCTGTACGACAAGGATCTCGGCCGCTACAGCCTGGGGTCGGCTACCGTGGCGCTCGGCTATTCGGCGCTCAGTTCAAGCGCCGTCGTGCACGTCGCCCGGCCGCTGATGCAGCCGCTGGCCGATTTGACGGGGGCGGCGGTGGCGCTCGGCACGCGCGACAGCCTCAACATGGTGTATCTCGCCAATTGCCGATCGGAGAGCCTTGTCACGCTGCGGCTCAACCCGGGCTCCTATCTGCCGATCTGGAAGACATCGATGGGGCTGGCCTATGCGGCGGCCCTTTCACCCGAGGAGCGCGTCAGACTTGTACGGGCTTTGCAGGAGGCGGAGCCGGACAAGGCAGCGATGATCGCGGCGGCGATCGACGATGCGATCGCCCAATATGCACGCCAGGGCTATGTGACGTCGTTCGGCGCCTGGCACAGCTACATCCATGCAGTCGGCGTGCCGTTCCGCCCGCGTGACGGCTCGCCGCTGGTTGCCATCACCTGCGGCGGCATCGGCGAGATCATCACCGAGGACCGCGCGCATGCCGAGATCGGACCGGCGCTGGTGGCGATGGTGAAAGCACTGGGCGACCAACTCGAGGGAATTCCCGTGTAATCCCGGCACGGGATTGGCCCAGACGATCGGGCTGCATGCCGGCTTGAACTTGCCTGGTGGGGGCAGCACAGTCGCCGCCGACGGCATGGCGCTCGCGTTGTCAGTCCATCGGGTTCAGGTGACGGGGGGAGATCGGATGCCGATGAATTTTGCAGGACGGTTCAGCGATCGGGTGGCGATCATCACCGGTGGCGCATCGGGCATTGGTCTGGCGGTGGCGCAGAGGATTGTCGAAGAAGGCGGACGGGTTTCGGTCTGGGATCGCGATCCCGCCCAGATCGAACAGGCCAAGGCCGTCATCCCCAGTCTTCACGGCATCGCTATCGACGTTGCCGATGCCGCTGGCGTGGAGCGCGCTGCCCGGTCAACGCTCGAAGCGCTTGGCGGTGTCGATATCCTGGTCACCAGCGCGGCGATCACCGGGCCGAACATGACGACCTGGAACTATTCGGCGGAAGATTGGCAGAAGGTCATCGACATCAACATCAACGGCGTCTTCTACTGCAACAAGGCGCTCGTGCCGCACATGCTCGAGCGCAACTATGGCCGCATCGTCAACATCGCCTCGATCGCCGGCAAGGAAGGCAATCCCAACGCCTCCGCCTACAGCACGTCCAAGGCCGCGGTGATCGGCCTGACCAAGTCGCTCGGCAAGGAACTGGCCAAGACCGGGGTGACGGTCAATTGCGTCACGCCGGCGGCCGTGCGCACCGCGATCTTCAAGCAGATGAGCCAGGAGCACATCGACTTCATGCTGTCCAAGATACCGATGGCGCGCTTTGGCGAGGTCGACGAGGTGGCGGCGCTGATCTGCTGGATCGCCTCGGAAGAGTGTTCGTTCACGACGGCCGCCGTGTTCGACGTTTCCGGCGGCCGCGCCACCTACTGAGGCAGAACGAATCTCAATTCCACGTGACGGTGCAACGGACGGAGCATGCGGGCGTATAGTTGGACGCCTCGAATCGACAAGTCGCGACAAGGTAGCGGGAACCATGACACGGAATGCAGCCGTCAGGCGGGAGTTTGCTACTTTTGCTTAGAGCCGAATCTGCCGCACTTTCCGACGATGAGCTTCTGGACCGCTATCAGCGCGCCGCCTTCGATTATTTCCTCGATAACGTGAACCCCGAAAACGGACTGGTCGCGGACACATCGCGGCCAAATTCGCCGGCCAGCATCGCTGTCGTCGGCTTCGCGCTGTCCAGCTATCCGATCGGCGTCGAGCGCGGTTGGATGACGCGCGATGCCGCCGCGAAGCTGACGCTGGCCGCGCTGCGTTTCTTCTCGACCAGCCGGCAAGGCAATAGCGACGACGTCACCGGCCATAAGGGTTTTTACTACCATTTCCTCGATATGCGGACCGGCCTGCGCGTCTGGCGCTGCGAACTGTCGATGGTGGATACGGCGTTGCTGATATCAGGCATGCTGGTGGCGAGCGCTTATTTCTCCGGTGACGATGACGAGGAAGCCGAAATCCGCCAACTGGCCGAGGCGCTCTACCGGCGCGTCGACTGGCGGTGGGCACAAGGTTCAAGCCCGACCCTGCGGCAAGGCTGGAAGCCAAAGAGCGGCTTTCTGCACTATGGCTGGGAGGGCTACAACGAAGCGACGATCCTCTACGTGCTGTCGATGGCCTCGCCTGACAGTCCGACCTCGGATAACAGCTACGAGGGCTGGACGGCGACCTATCAGTGGGAAAACATCTACGGCTACGACGTGCTGTATGGCGGCCCATTGTTCATGCACCAGTTCTCGCATGCCTGGATCGATTTCGCCGGCATCCGCGACGCCTTCATGCGCGAGAAGAACTCGGACTATTTCGAAAACAGCCGCCGCTCGACCTATCTGCATCGCGACTATGCGCGCCACAACCCTTACGGCTATGACGGCTATGAAGAGAATCTTTGGGGACTTTCGGCGGGCGACGGGCCGGGCGGCTTCCGCACCACCGTGGAGCGACAGCGCCGGCGGTTTTCCGGCTATGCCGCGCGCGGCGCTCCGTTCGGGCCCGATGACGGGACGATCGCCCCTTGGTCCTATCCGGCATCACTGCCTTTCGCGCCGGAGATCTGCCTGGCGGCGCTGCGCCATCTCGGCGATCGCTACCCCGAGGTGATCGACAATTTCCGGCTGCCGAGCGGCTTCAATCCGACATTGGCGAACCGGCGTAAATTCGGGAGGCACGGCTGGGTGTCGGAAGGCCACTATGGGCTGGATCAGGGTATCGTGGTGATGATGATCGAGAACCATCGGTCAGGGCTGATCTGGAAGCTGATGCGGTCCAATCAGCATATCCGTCGCGGCCTGCACAAGGCCGGATTCAATGGCGGCTGGCTGTCTCAGCCGGCAAGCCCGGCGTCAGGTGGCGGCAATGTCGCGTGACCGGACCAGGACCACCGCCTTCCCCGTCGACAGCAACGACATCAGTCTGATCGCGAGCGCCCATCCGCCGCACTGGAAGAACCCGCAGCCGGACGGTCCCTACAACCTCGTCGTCATCGGTGCCGGGCCGGCTGGGCTGACTGCCGCCTACGAAGCGGCCGGCCTCGGCGCAAAGGTCGCGCTCATCGAGCGCAATCTGATCGGCGGAACTTGCGTCAATGTCGGTTGTATCCCGTCCAAGTCGATCATCCGCACCGCAAGGCTTTATGCCGACATGCGCGACGCCGAGAATTTCGGCGGCGACATGCCGGACCGTCTTCACGTCGACTTTCCGCGCGCCATGACGCGGATGCGGCAGATCCGGCAGCGGATCAGCCGCGCGGATGCCGCCGATAGGCTGGTTTCCGAAGGCATCGACCTTTATTTCGGCGAAGCGCTGTTTTCCGGACCGGACGCTGTCACGGTCGCCGGACAAACCTTGCGTTTCAGGAAGGCGCTGATCGCGACAGGCGCGCGCCCGAGGCTGCCGACGATTCCAGGCCTTGCCGAGGCCGGCTATCTCAGCAACGAGACCATGTTCGAGCTCACGGAGTGCCCGAAGCGGCTTCTGGTCATCGGCGGCGGACCGCTCGGCTGCGAGGCGGCGCAGGCCTTCTGCCTGCTCGGTGCCAAGGTCATCCTGGCGCAACGGGAACCGATGTTCCTGCCCGGCGAGGAACGCGACGCCGCCCAGATCCTTTCGGACGCGCTGGCGCGCGAAGGTGTCGAGGTTCGCCTCAACACCGAGGTGGTAGCGGTGCGAACGGAAGGCGGCAAGAAGCTCGCCGACCTGGTGTGCGACGACATCACGACAACGATTTCCGTCGACGAGATCATCACCGGCATCGGCCGATCGCCCAATGTCGACGGCCTCGACCTGGAAAACGCCGGGGTGGCATACGATGCCGACGGTATCAAGGTGGACGATTATCTCCGCACCACAAATCCGCACATCTATGCGGCGGGCGATGTCTGCCTCGCCTACAAATTCACCCACACCGCCGAGGCCACAGCTCGCATGGTCGTGCGCAATGCCCTGTTTCTCGGACGCAGGAAACTGAGCGAGCTGGTCATTCCGTGGTGCACCTACACCGATCCGGAGATCGCCCATGTCGGCCTCTATCCGGCGGAGGCGCGCCAGAACGGCATCCCGGTCAAGACTTATACGGTGCTGATGCACGATGTCGCCCGGGCGGTCATGGACGGCGAGGAGGAGGGTTTCGTCAAAATCCACGTCAGGGAAGGGTCCGACCGCATCCTGGGCGCCACGGTCGTCGCCAGCCATGCCGGTGAGATGATCAATGCGGTGTCGCTGGCGATCAAATCGGGCATGGGATTGCGTGCGCTGGCCGACGTCATCCATCCCTTCCCGACGCAGGCGCTAGGCATAAAGATGGCCGGCGACGCCTATCGGCGGACAAGGCTCACCTCATCATGGAAGCATCTGGCGGGCCGCTGGTTGGCGTGGTCCAGGCGATGGTGACATTCCGGCAGCCTGCCGCAGCTGGTGCATCGGACATTCGGCGACGATGCGGTGCTTGACGAAAGCCTCGTCGACCATCTCGGATATCCGCCAAACGTCGGTGCCATCCAGAGGTTAGCCGGCTCTATATTTCCGCGGATCCTGCGGGCCCTGCCGACCGCGACTCCAATTTCGTGGCTGCCCTGTCAGGATGCGTGCAGAAGTTCTTGCCGAATGGGCTCGAGATAGGTTTGCGGATGCAAGCGTCCCCAAACATGATCGTGCTCGGTCAGATGCTTAACCTGCTCTATCCAGCGCCTCGGCGCATCGGGGTCCCTGACCTCATGCCAGTCGTCGACGATAATGACCGGCAGGCCCTGATAGAGCGGGTCGAGCGGCGAGGTCTTGGTGACGACGATGCAGCCGAGATAAAACAACTCCCATGTCCTATGGCAGTCCAGGCCGTTGCCTTCGGTGGACAGCACAAGCGGGTATTGCGAGTACAGTTGCCAGATCGAGCGCTGCGAGACGCGTTTCGTCAGGAAATCGACATGCGGACATCCGCGCAGGGCATCAAGCAGTTCCCGGCGCTGTCTCGAGCCATTGCTGATGCTGAAATCAGAGAACAGTCTGGGCGGGCGGCGGTCCACATGATCCTGCCGGGCGCGTATGATTTCCAGTTGCTTCACAAGCCCTTCCGGCGTGGCGAAGGACCGAGGCGTGTGAAGATCGAGCCCGATCGGGAAAGGCTTGACCCTGGGGTGAGTGCCGTCACAATTCTGGCTGTACCAGGAGACCAGGAAGGGGTTGGCGAGAAGCTGGTCGACGGTGTCCTTCGCCAGATCAGACGGCACCGAAGCATCGCCATCGGTCGTCAGCAGCGTGAACGGTGCCGTGATCGTCGGCAACACGATCCTGACGAACGTGTCGAGATCACAGGTTTGCGCATCCCTGGACAAGGTGCTCAGACGCAGCCAGACGATGCCATGTGCGCCGCTGTAATGCTGGCGGAAAAATGCCTCACTCTGTGTCGATGCGGTTGACGCGTTGCGATACCAGCGCGGCCCGGCGAAATCGCAGAAATGTCCGATCCCCTGCGACCAAAGCACGGGCGGAACGCCAAGAAATCTCAGCGCCCTGGAATAGACGGCTCTTTTGACTGCCCTTCGCAACCTGCCCATGGGCAACTCCTAGCGCGGATGCCAATACCGTTGCAACGTGCTGCCCGACATATTCGCCTTGAGCGGAACAAAGGCCAAAAGTTTCCCCGCAATACCCTTCCGGCTCCGGAGAACCCAACTTACGACAGGCGCAGCCGCCGGCGAGGCAGGCGGCGATCTACAGACTTGATTATGACAAAGGTCGAAGGGCTTGCGGTCGGCGCAAGGCCGCACGTCTCAATCGTGCAATTCCCGCGATATCGGCGGCCCCACCGAAAAGCCGGAGAATGTGACCTCGAAGCCCTCGCGTTGCGGCGAACAGCACATCATGCCGACATCGACCGTCCTGGAGATCGGAAAGTAGGCGAGCCGCACAGGCTTCCAGTGGCCGTCGGAAGCATCGAGATACTGGACACGGATCGTTTCGGCGTAACGGGTCAACCGGATCCTGACGCCGCCCGGACCGGCATGAATTGCGACCAGCGACCAGTCTGACGTGTCGTTGGTGACCACGACGGAGAAATAGGCAAGGCCGTCGGTGTACTCGATGCCGGCCTTGATCCAATGGGTTTCGCTGAGCCGGACCATCAGCCCCGCCTGATCATAAAGCACCTCGTAGTCGCCTTTGACGGTGACCTCGGCGGTGAAATCGCCTTCGACGGGCCGGTGCAGGAAGTGGCCATTGTCGCGCCAGAAACCGTAGAAGGTCTCGCGCCAGAAATCGGTCTCCTTGCCGGTGCGCACACGAACGCTGTCGCCGTCGATAGAATGGTGCGGCGGCGGGTTAAGCCAGGTCAGGTCCTGCACTGTCATCCTTCGCGCCGCTCCAATCCAGATGTGCATGGCGGGGTTGCCGGCGTGGTCGGCAGTGACCGATCAGCCCGGCTGATCGGTCGACGGCTGATCAGCCCGCGAATGTATAGGCCGTCTTCACCGTGGTGTAGAACTCCGCCGCATAGTGGCCCTGCTCGCGCGGCCCATAGCTCGAACCCTTGCGGCCGCCGAAGGGAACATGGAAATCGACACCCGCCGTCGGCAGGTTGACCATCACCATGCCGGCCTCCGAATTGCGCTTGAAGTGCGTGGCATGCTTGAGGCTCGAGGTGCAGATGCCGGAGGTCAAGCCGAAGGGCGTGTCGTTGGCAACGGAAAGCGCCTCGTCATAGTCCTTGACGCGAATGACGCTGGCGACAGGCCCGAAAATCTCCTCGCGCGAACTGCGCATGGCGTTGGTCGCCTCGGTCAGCAACGCCGGCTGCAGGTAGAAGCCCGGCGTCTTGCGGTCGAGCCGCTCGCCACCGAAGGCGAGCGTGGCACCTTCCCTGACGCCGATGGCGATATAGTCCTCGTCCTGCTTCAGCTGCGTCGCGTCGACGACAGGACCGATCTGGGTCTGCGCGTCGAGCGCATCGCCGATGACCAGTTTGCTCATGCGATCCTTGAGGGCGTCGACGAAGCGGTCGTGAATGCCGTCAGCCACAATCAGCCTGGACGAGGCGGTGCAGCGCTGGCCGGTCGAGAAGAAGGCACCATTGAGCGCGCAATCGACGGCGATCGCGAGGTCGGCATCGTCGAGCACGACCAGCGGGTTCTTGCCGCCCATTTCAAGCTGGAACTTGCGCATGTGTTCGATGCTTGCCGCAGCGACGCGCTTGCCGGTGCCGACCGAGCCGGTGAAGCTGATGGCGTTGACATCGGGACTGTCGAGCATCGCCTGACCGACGACCGAGCCCTTGCCCATGACGAGATTGAGCACGCCCTTCGGCAGGCCGGCGCGATGCAGGATGTCGACGATGGTCCAGGCGCTCTCGGGAACCAGTTCCGCCGGCTTGAAGACGACGGTGTTGCCGTGTGTCAGCGCCGGGGCGATCTTCCAGGCCGGAATAGCGATCGGAAAATTCCACGGCGTGATGATGCCGACCACGCCGACCGCCTCGCGCGTCATCTCGACGCCGACGCCCGGCCGCACGCTCGGCACGACTTCTCCGGTCAAACGCAACGTTTCGCCGGCAAAGAAGTCGAATATCTGGGCGGCGCGAATTGTCTCGCCGATGCCTTCGGCCAGCGTCTTGCCTTCCTCTCGCGCCAGATTGCGGCCGATCTCGTCCTTGCGCGCCAGAATCTCGTCGGAGGCCTTTTTCAACACCGCGTGACGCGCCAGCGGACCGGAGCGGGACCAAGCCGGGAACGCTGCCTTGGCCGCAGCGATCGCCTGCTGGGCCTGTTCGACACCCGCCGAGGCATAGTCGCCGACGACGTCGCCGGTATCCGAGGGGTTGATGTTGCGCGAACCGGCATCGCCGACCCACTCGCCATCGATGAGGTTCTTTCGAAACAGCGTCATATCGTGTGTTCCTGCTTGTTGGCCGCGCGGGCATCTGTCTGAACTGGTATTTGCCAGACAATTGCCTCGCGGGAAAGCAAACAGTGAACCGCCAGCCGCGACAAAAATCCCCGTGCCTGCGCCGCGCGGATGGCGGGCGACGACGATTCCCCATCGAGCCTCGATGCAGCCAACCTCCATCGTGCATCAATCCGCTTGGGCCGATTCATCCTGTACACTTATGTCCATAGCCTTGATTTGCCTGAGGCAGCATGTCATGCGTCGTGTCGATGGCAGCTCTCGAAACGACGATTCAGCGCGCCGGCGCCACCGGCAACATCAAGGCCACTCGCGAAGACTGGCTGAAGCTTGCGCTTGAAACGTTGATCTCTGACGGAGTCGAACGCGTCCGCGTGCTGACGCTTGGCCAGAAGCTCGATGTGTCGCGCTCCAGCTTCTACTGGTATTTCAAGAGCCGGCAGGATCTGCTCGATCAGTTGCTGGATTACTGGCGGCAGACGAATACCAAATTCATCGTGGAACGCGCCAGGCGGCCTTCCGCCACCGTCATACGCGGGGTGATGAGCATTTTCGAATGCTGGGTGGACGAAAGGCTGTTCGACCCCCAGCTGGATTTCGCGATCAGGGCCTGGGCCCGTCGCTCGCCCGCCATCAGGCGCGCGTTAGACGAGGCCGACGAGGAGCGTGTCAACGCCATACGCGACATGTTCATGCGTCACGGCTACGACGAGGAGGATGCCTTCGTGCGGGCCCGCGTGCTGTATTTCATGCAGATCGGCTATTACTCGCTTGAGCTCAACGAGCCGATGAGCAGCCGCCTGCCTCACGTCGCCGGTTATCTGCGCAGCTTCACCGGCCAGGAGCCTCCGGCGGAGGATGTCGAGGACTTCTCGCGCTATGTCGAGAAGACGCTTTCGCGCAACCGATAGTACGGCCCGGCCGCCGCGGCCTGACGATTTCGCTTCGCGCATCGGCCCAATAGCAAGCACGGTTGCTGCCGACAGCAGAGGAGCCCTCTGCCGTATCGGCGCAGAGCGGCGTCATGGGGCGCTCATTCCGCTGTCCGCCAAGCTCTAGACACATATGTACAATACCGATAGGGTACGCCACACTGGCTGGGTGGAGTGCGACAGGATGAAATCCCAATATCGGGCGATCGTCATCGGCGGCGGCGTGGTTGGAGCCTCGGTGCTCTATCACCTAGCGAAGTTCGGCTGGAGCGACGTCGCGCTGATCGAACGCGAGGTGCTGACCGCAGGGTCGAGTTGGCATGCGGCCGGCGGGTTCCATGCGCTGAACGCCGATCCCAACATCGCCGCCCTGCAGGCCTACACGATCGACCTGCTCTCCGAGGTCGAGAAGGAATCGGGCCAGAGCATCGGCATGCACATGACCGGTGGCATCTCGGTCGCCTCGGCGCCGGAGCGCTGGGAATGGTTGAAAGCGTCATACCGCATCTTCCAGACCATGGGCATCGACGATGTCCACCTGGTCGGAGTCGATGAGATCAAGCAGCGCTGCCCGATCCTCAACACCGACGGCATGCTGGGTGGACTCTATGCCGCGCGCGAAGGCCATATCGATCCCTCGGGCGTCGTGCACGCCTATGCCAAGGCAGCCAGGCTGCGCGGCGCCGATATCATCGAGCACAACCGCGTGCTGGCACTCAACCGCCGCGCGGACGGCGGCTGGGACGTAGTCACCGAGAAGGGCACGGTGATTGCCGAACACGTCGTCAATGCCGGCGGGCTGTGGGCCAAGCAGGTCGGCCGGATGGCCGGCATCGACCTGCCGGTGTCGCCGATGGAGCACCATTATCTCGTCACCGAGGCGCTGCCCGAAATCCAGGCGCTGGACAAGGAATTGCCGCTGATCGTCGATCTCGAAGGCTTCACCTACATGCGCCAGGAACAGAAGGGCCTGCTGCTCGGCATCTACGAGATCAACCACAAGCACTGGAACATGGATGGGGCGCCGTGGGATTACGGCATTGAACTGATCCAGGAAGACACCGACCGTATCGCCGACGAGTTGGCCCTCGGCTTCAGCCGATACCCCTGCCTGGAGAATGCCGGCATCAAGCGCTGGGTGAACGGCGCCTTCACCTTCTCGCCGGACGGCAATCCGCTGGTCGGCCCGGTGCGCGGGGTTCCCAACTACTGGGTGGCGTGCGGCGTCATGGCCGGCTTCCTGCAAGGCGGCGGGGTCGGCAAGTCGCTTGCCGAATGGATGATCCATGGCGAGCCGGAAGCCGATGTCTACGGCATGGACATCGCCCGCTATGGCGATTTCGCCTCCAACCGCGAATACATCAGGCAGACCACCGGGCAGTTCTATTCGCGCCGCTTTGTCATGAGCTATCCCAACGAGCAGTTGCCGGCGGGGCGGCCCTTGAAGACAGCCGGCGCGCATGACGCGATGGATGCCGCCGGCGCGCGCTGGGGCAATTCATGGGGCATGGAAGTGCCGCTCTATTTCGCGCCGCATGGCTTCGTCGAGACACCGACGCTGAAGCGCTCCAACGCCTTTGACATCGTCGCACAGGAGTGCCGCAAGGTGCGCGAGGGCGTCGGTCTGCTCGATATCACTGCCTTCTCACGCTACGAAATCGCCGGGCCGCAGGCGGAAGCTTGGCTCGACCGGCTGCTTGCCTGTGCGCTGCCCAAGCCGGGTCGCGCCAAGCTCGCGCCTATGCTCGGCGAAAACGGCAAGCTCAAGGGCGACCTCACCGTCTTCAACTGGGGCGATGGCTCCTGGTGGATCATGGGATCCTACTATCTGCGCCAGTGGCATATGCGCTGGTTCGAGCAGCATATGAGCGACGGCGTCACCGTCCGCGACATTTCAGACGCGGTCGTCGGTTTCTCGCTGGCTGGTCCCAATGCGCGAATGTTGCTTGAGCGCCTCACACATCAGGACGTTTCGCACGAGGCCTTTGGCTTTCTAGCCTGCAAGACATTGGATGTCGGGCTGGTGCGGGCCAAGGTCGGACGGCTCTCGGTCATCGGCGAACTCGGCTACGAGATCCATTGCCAGGCCAATGAGCACGCGGGCCTGCGCCGCGCTCTGCTGACGGCAGGCAAGTATCTGGGCGTCACCGAATACGGCTTCAGCGCGGTCAATTCGCTGCGGCTCGAAAAGAGCTTTGGTATCTGGTCGCGCGAGTTCACGCAGGACTATACGCCCGATGAGACCGGGATGGACCGCTGGATCGCTTTCGACAAGGGCGATTTCATCGGCCGCGAGGCGGCCCGGAAGGAGCTGAAGGCTTCATCGAGGCGCACGCTGGTGACGCTCGAAATCGACGCGGCGGACGCCGATGCCAGCGGTTACGAGCCGGTCTGGTATAGAGGCAAGCTTGCTGGCTTCGTCACCTCGGGCGGCTACGGCCATACGGTCGGCAAGAGCCTCGCCATGGCGCTGGTCGAGCGCGAAGTGGCTGATATCGATACGCAGTTGACAACCCACATCGTCGGCGTCGAAAGAGGTGCGCGCGTCATCGCCTCGTCGCCATACGATCCACTGGGCAAGGCGATGCGGGCATGACCGATCGAACCGGTGACGTCGGTGCGGAAGACCATGCGATGATCCACGTTTCTTTCCGAAAATCAGGCCGGTCCGGCACGTCATGACCACACGCTATTCCGCCTTTTCGCTGTTCAAGGAGGGCCTGGCCGGCCAAACCGGCTGGCAACCGGCGTGGCGCTCGCCCGAGCCGAAACTGTCCTATGATGCGATCGTCATCGGTGGCGGCGGCCATGGGCTGGCAACGGCCTATTACCTGGCCAAGAACCACAACATCACCAGGGTAGCGGTGCTGGAAAAAGGCTGGATCGGCGGCGGCAACACCGGCCGCAACACCACCGTGGTGCGCTCCAACTACTATTATCCGGAGAGCGTCGAGCTATACGGGCTGGCGCACCGGCTCTATGAGGGATTGTCGAAAGAGCTCAACTACAACGTCATGCTGTCGCAACGCGGCATGGTCAATCTCTGCCACTCGACCGGCGAGATGGAGATCGGCGCCCGCACCGTCAACGCCATGCAGATCAACGGCATCAATGCAGAGCTGTTTTCGCCTGACGATGTGCGCCGGGTGGCGCCGATCTACAATTTTTCACCGGACGCACGCTTCCCGGTGTTCGGCGGTATCTGGCAAGGCAGGGCCGGAACGGCACGCCATGATGCGGTCGCCTGGGGCTATGCGCGGGCCGCAAGCCGACTCGGCGTCGACATCATCCAGAACTGCGAGATCACCGATTTCATCATCGAGGGCGGCCGCTGCCGTGGCGTCCAGACCTCGCGTGGCGCGATCCGTGCCGAGCGTATCGGCATGGCGGTGGCCGGGCATTCTTCGGTGCTGGCGGCCAAGGCCGGCTTCCGCCTGCCGATCAATTCCTATGCGCTGCAGGCCTGCGTGTCCGAACCGGTCAAGCCGATCCTCGACACGGTGGTGCTGTCGCCCGGCTGCGGCGTCTATGTCAGCCAGTCGGACAAGGGCGAGATCGTCATCGGCGGCGGGCTCGACCGCATCCCCTCCTACGCGCAGCGCGGCAATCTGCCGACGCTGGAGGGGGTGATCGCCGGCCTTTTGGAGATGTTCCCGATCTTCGGCCAGCTCAAGCTGATGCGGCAATGGGCTGGGATCGTCGATGTCGTGCCGGACTCCTCGCCGATCATCGGCCCCTCGCCGCTGCCCGGCCTGTTCCTCAATTGCGGCTGGGGCACGGGCGGCTTCAAGGCCATTCCCGCAGGCGGCACGCTGCTGGCGAACCTGCTGGCGACTGGCGAACACAACCACATCAGCCGTCCGTTCGACCTTGATCGCTTCGCCAGCGGGCGGCTGATCGACGAAGCGGCCGGCTCCGGCATCGCGCACTGATGCATGTCGCCCAAAAGTACGCAGCGGTTTGGGGAGAACGACATGCATAAAGACGAAGATTGAGGATTTTATGCAGCTTTTCCCTTGCCCATTCTGCGGCCCGCGCGACGAAACCGAATTCCACTATGGCGGCGATGCCGGAAATGCGCGGCCGGATGGCGCCGATGTGCCGATCGATCGCTGGGCTGATTACCTCTATCTGCGCACCAATCCGAAAGGCACGGCGCGCGAAATCTGGGTTCACATGAACTGCGGCGAGTTCTTCGTCATGGAGCGCGACACCGTCACCCACAAGGTGCTGTCCTCGGCCGCACTCGGCGGGGAGCACGTCGCGTGACCGCCTCGCGCCTTGCCACCGGCGGCAGCGCCATCGACCGCTCGCGCCCGATACGCTTCAGCTTCGACGGCACCACCGTGCAAGGCTTTGCCGGCGACACCATCGCCTCGGCGCTGCTGGCGGGTGACGTCGCGGTCGTCGGCCGCAGCTTCAAATACCACCGGCCGCGCGGCATATGGGGCGCCGGCGTCGAGGAGCCAAATGCGCTGGTCGATCTCGGCGGCACGCGGGCGACGCCGAACACCCGCGCCACGACCGAGCCGGTGCGCGACGGACTGGTGGCGAAAAGCGTCAACGCCACGCCCAGCGCACTGGCCGACCGCAACGCCTTCCTGGACCGTTTTGCGCGCTTCATCCCGGCCGCGTTCTACTACAAGACCTTCATGTGGCCGGACTGGCACAGGTTCGAGCCGCGCATCCGCGCCATGGCGGGGCTGGGCACAGTCGACGCCGACTGGACCTCGCCCGGCATGGCCGACCAGATCAACCATCATTGCGATGTGCTGGTTGTAGGCGCGGGACCGGCCGGGCTGGCGGCGGCAGGGCTGGCGTCCGGTGCTGGCCTGACCGTCGCACTGGTCGACGACCAGCAGAGTCCCGGCGGATCGCTCGGCCATCGTGCCGCGGAGATCGACGGCAAGCCGGCGGCCGTATGGGTCAAGGAGACGATTGCCGAGCTTGCCGCTGGCGGTCACCTCATCCTGCATTCGACCACCGCCTTCGGCATTTACGACCACAATCTGGTCGGGCTGAATCAACGCCATCTCGACGGCCGGCCGGATACGCTGTGGCGGGTCAGGCCGCGTCAGATCGTGCTGGCGACCGGCGCCATCGAACGGCCGCTGCCTTTCGCCAACAACGATCTGCCGGGCATCATGTCGGCGGATGCGGCGCTCGCCTATCTCCGGCGCCACGCTGTGCTGGTCGGCCGCCGCATCATCGTCGCCGCCAACAATGACAGCGCCTATGAGGTCGCGGGGGCGCTCGCCGAGGCCGGCGCCGACGTCACGCTTGTCGATATCCGGCGTGACGGCACGCCTGCGGCGGCGGCCAATGTCCGGCTGATGAAGGGGCGTTCTCTCGCATCCGCCAGCGGCAAGCTGCGCGTCGACGGCGTGACGCTCGACGACGGCACGAGGTTCGATGCCGATTGCGTTGTGGTCTCGGGCGGCTGGACGCCGACCATTCATCTCTTCGGCCAGGCCAAGGGCAAGCTCGCCTGGAGCGATGCGCGCGCGGCCTTCCTGCCGGGCGAACCGGTCGGCGGTATCGCCGTGGTCGGCGCCGCAGCCGGCGCGGTCTCCTTGTCGGAGGTGTTTGCCGGCGTGGAAAAGGCATTCGCCGGCAAGGAGAACGCGGCAACACCACGCAGCACCGGGCCGGAGGCGACGGACGGCATTCTCCCGGCCTGGCCGATGCCGGGCTCGAAAGGCCGCATCTGGATCGACTACCAGAACGACGTGACGGTAAAGGACGTCGAGCTGGCCGCACGCGAAAACTTCGTCTCGGTGGAACATCTGAAGCGCTACACCACGCTCGGCATGGCGACCGACCAGGGCAAGACCTCCAACCTGCCCGGGCTGGCGCTGATGGCAGGGATTACCGGCCGCACGGTGCCGGAGGTCGGCACCACCACCTACCGGCCGCCGTTCACGCCGGTGCCGCTGGCAAGCTTTGCCGGCGCGCGCGTCGGTGAATTGATGGCGCCGGTACGGCGGCTGCCGCTCGAAAACGTCCATCGCGCCAGCGGCGCTGTCTTCCAGGAATATGGCGGCTGGCTGCGGCCTGCCCACTATGGCGGCAACGCGGACGCGGAACGTTCGATCGCGGACGAGGCGCGACGTGCGCGCCAGTCGGTCGCGCTGTTCGATGGTTCGACGCTCGGCAAGATCGAGGTGATCGGGCCGCAGGCGGCGGCGTTCGTCGATTTCCTCTACTACAACACCATGTCAACACTGAAACCGGGCCGCTGCCGCTATGGCTTCATGCTGTCTGAGAACGGCGTGGTCTTCGACGACGGCGTGCTGGTGCGGCTGGACGAGCATCGCTTCGTCGTGTCGTGCTCGTCCTCGCATGTCGCCGCCGTCCATGCGCGGCTGGAGGAATGGCGCCAGGACCGTTTTGGCCGCGGCGCCGTCTACCTCCACAACGCCACACCGGACATGGCGACACTGACCGTTTCGGGGCCAAATGCCCGCAAGCTGCTGGAAAAGCTGCATCTTGGCCTCTCGCTCGACGATGCCGACCTGCCGCATATGGCGATCGGTCATGGCACTTATGCCGGCGACGAAGTCCGCATCGCCCGCGTCAGTTTCACCGGCGACAGGAGCTACGAGATTTCGATCCGGGCCGACCACGCCGAGCCGCTATGGGCGCATCTGCGCGAGGCCGGCCAGGCGCTCGACGCCATCGTCATCGGCCTGGAGGCGCTGATGATCCTGCGTGCCGAAAAGGGTTTTATCGTCATCGGCAAGGACACCGACGGCACCACATTGCCGCATGATCTCGGCGTCCACGGTCCGCGGGCCAAACGCAAGACCGAGTTCGTCGGCCGACGCTCATTGTTCACCGATGAGGCGTCGCGTGACAATCGCATGCAGCTTGTCGGGCTGGCGGTGCCGCAAGGCGAAGCACCGCTGCCGACCGGCGCGCATGGCATCAAACGGATCGACGGCGGATTGCGTAGCCAGGGCTTTGTCACCTCGAGCTACCAGAGCCCGACGCTTGGCCGCCCGGTTGCGCTTGGGTTGATAGAGCGCGGCGCGACGCGGCACGGCGAGACGATCGACATCCAGCATCTCGGCAAGATCAGCAAGGCGACGATTACCGCCCCTTGCGCCTTCGACCCGGCAGGAGACCGGCTGCATGCGTGATCTCGCGGAAAAATGGTCCGTTGCACCGGACTGGCAGGGCGCGGTCATCGCCACGCCGGGCCTTGCGATACGAGCAGTCCTCGACCTCTCCCAGTTGCTGGTCAGCGGCGATCTCGACGCATGGGCGCGAGTATCTGGCGTGGACCGCACTGGTGTCGGAGCCTTTGGCACCGCACAAGGTGACCGCTATGCGGCACGACTGGCGCGCGACCGGCTGCTGGTCGTCTCGAACAGCCCGCTTGCCATCGCCTCGGGCTGGCACACAGACGGGTTCGCGGTGACGGCGATCAGCGCCGGGTTGCAAATGTTCGAGGCCGAGGGCACGGCGCTCGACGCTTTCATCGCGCGTGGAACGACGCTCGATCCCAGCCAAGCGAGCGCCAGTGCAGCGCTGTCCTTCGCCGACATCAGCGCCGTCGTCTATCGCCATGACGCCAAGCTGCGCATCCATGTCGATCGCGGTCTTGCCGCCTATCTCTGGACATGGATGGAAATTGCCGCCGGCAACATCGCCGCAGGATCAGCGAAGTAGCCGGTTACGGCTGGTCAGAGTGTGAACGACCAGAACAGGCAGGCCAGCGTCGCAGCGGCAAAGACGACGAAGAACAGGCTGCGCAGCAGCACGTTGCGGCGCAGCTCGTTCATGACAAAGTGACAACCGACGATCGCCGCGGAAAACAGGAACCGCCAGTTCAGCAATGTCCACACGGCGCTGCCCTGCCCGAACGCCCATCTGGCGACCATACAGCCGACGATGGTCGCAAACAGTGCGATCACGGTCCAGAAAAGGGCATCGGCGGCATGGGTCAGGACGATACCGGCCGCCCTTATCGGCAGGATCATCATCAGCATCGCGCTGAAGAAATAGACGGCGGCAATCGGGATGAACACGCCGGCGTCGGCAATGCCGTCAAGGCGCCTGACGCCGATCGCGCCATAGGGATAGCCGTGCCTGGCGACAGCCAGGCTCAACGCCATGAGCAAGGCGGTCAGCACGGCGACCAATGCGAAGGATGTGAGGGCTTTGCTCATGACGTTCCTGTCCCAGACGAATCAGACAGGAACGGTTTTAGCGGTCGGTCGTAAATTGCGCGTAAGCGGGGGCGCTGCCCTCACGGATTTCGTTCAGTTCAATCTGGCTGACGACAGGCTATTCAGCGGCGATCCGGCCTGCCGAACGATTGGCCAGCACAAAGCCGACCTCGTCGACCGCCTGCGCCGCACGCTTAAGGATCGCCTCGGAGCGCAGCACGCCGTCGGTGAAATCCTTGTCGGTGGCGTAGACGGCGGTGGGCAGCGCAAAGGCCTCGAAGAAGCCGAACAGCGGCCGCAGCTGATGCTCGACGATCAAGGCATGGCGCTCGCCACCGCCGGTCGCCGTCAGCACGATGGGCTTTCCCCGCAATGCCGCCGGATCGATCAGGTCGAAGAAATGCTTGAAAAGGCCGGTATAGCTGCCCTTGTAGGTCGGCGAGCCCACGACAAGCACGTCGGCGGCGAGGATTTGTTCCAGGATCGCGTGCGCCTGGCCGTCGAGATCGCGGGCCCATTTCGCCGTTCCCAGCGTCGGGCCGAGGTCCTCGATATCATAGGTGCTCGCCGACAGGCCGTGGCTGGCGGCAATGTCCCTGGTGACCAGATCGACGAAGGCGCGCGTCTTTGACGGCCTGGTGATGTTGCCGGAAAAGCCGACGACTGTTGGGTTTGACATGGCAGTGGGCCTCTTGAATGGTCGAAGGTTTGACGTGGCGGGCCGCCAGCCCGCCGGTGGAAAATCAGCTCCAGGCGTGCAGCGGCGGATTTTCGCCGTTGAGGAAATATTTGCCGAGGATCGAGTATTTCCAGCGCACCGGATCGTGCAGCGTGTGCGTGCGAGCGTTGCGCCAATGCCGGTCGAGATTGTGCTCGGCCAGGGTTGAGCGGGTCCCTGCCAGTTCGAACAGCTTGTTGGTGGCGGCGATGGCGATCTCTGTCGACAAGATCTTGGCTTCAGCAGTGACGATCTGGGCGTGCGCCACCGTCTCGGCTGTCGGCTCGGCCACTGCCCGGTCGATTGCATGACCGGCCTTTTCGAGCAGCGCCTGCGCCGCGTGCAGGCGCAGCGTCAGGTCGCCGATGGCCTGAATGGTGTAGGGATCGTCCCAGGCGTTGTCGACGCCGCTGTCGATCCAGGCGCGGCTTTTGGTCCTGACGAAATCGACCGTCTCGTCGATCGCCGCCTGGGCGATGCCGGTGTCCACGGCCACCTGGATGATCTGGAAGATGGCGCCGTCGGCGGTCGGTTTGTCGTAGCCCTTGTAGCCGGGTACCAGATGCGTCTTCGGCACCTTGACGTTGTCGATGATGACGGTGCCGGACAGGGTCGTGCGCTGGCCGAAGCTCGACCAGTCGTCGATGACGGTCAGGCCGGGTGCGCCGCGGTCGGCGATCGCATACCAGGCGCGGCCCTCGTCATCGAGCGCCACGATCGGCACCAGATGGGCGAGCAGCGCGCCGGACGAATAGAATTTCCGGCCGCTGACAACCACATGATCGCCGGCATCGGTGAAGCGGGTCTCGAAATCGGCGGCGCGCTTGGAACCGAACTCGGAAAAGGCGTTGCCGAACCGGGTGCCCTTCAGCGCTTCGGCGAACAGCAGCTTCTGCTGGTCCGCGTCGGAGACGGTGCGGATGGCAGCGACGACGCCGAGATGGTTCTGCGCAACCTGGCCGATCGAGGAATCCGCCGCCGAGATGATCTCGATCACCTCCGCCAGCGTCGCATAGGACACCTCCGGCCCACCGAATGCCTTGGGTACATTGATCGACCACAGGCCGCTTTGCGAAAAGGCATCGAGTTCGGCGACCGGCCAGATCCGTTCACGGTCGCGCCGGGAGGAGTCCTTGACGAATTCGGCGGCGAGCGCATGGGCAACCGCAATCGCCTCGGCGTCGTCCTTGATGATGTGCGCCGGGGCGGTCGGCCTTGCGACTGGCGGCACGGCGGCGGAAGCCTTGTCGGTCTTGACGGTCGAAACGGTCATTTCACTGCTCCTTGGGATTTCGATTCAGGCAACGGCGTGGAGATGGGCGGGCTTGGTGGCGGGTGACGTCTGTTGCCCGGGGTTCGATTGACCGAGATAGAAGGCCCTGATGTCCTCGCGCTGGCGAAGCTCGGGGGCCGCGCCGGCGAGAACGGAAACGCCGTTCTCCAGCACCGTGGCATGGTCGGCATATCGCAGCGCCACTGCGGAGTTCTGCTCGGCGACCAGGATGGATAGGCCAGTCTCGCGGTTGAGTTTTTTCAAGCTCTGGAAGATGTCCTGGACGATGATTGGCGCGAGCCCCATCGACGGTTCGTCCAGGACGAGCAGCCGCGGCCGCGACATCAGCGCCCTGCCGATGGCGGTCATCTGCTGTTCGCCGCCGGAGGTCAGGCCGGACAATGTCCGGCGTTTTTCCCGAAGCCTCGGGAAATAGCCGTAGATCCGTTCGAGATCCCCGTTGATCTCGGCGCGGCTGCCGCTGCGGCCGATGCCGCCGGCGATCAGATTCTCCTCGACGGTGAGGCTTTTGAAGCAGTGGCGGCCTTCCAGCACCTGAACCAGCCCGGCGCGCACCAGATCACCCGGTTTGCGGCGCGAGACATCAGAGCCCTCATAGCGGATGGTGCCGGCGTTGACCTGGCCGCGTTCGGCCGGCAGCAGGTTGGAGACGGCCTTCAGCGTCGTGGTCTTGCCAGCGCCATTGGCACCGAGCAATGCCAGTATCTGGCCGCGCCTGAGCTCGAAACTGACACCATGCAGCGCCGTGATGGCGTGGTTGTAGGTGGCATGGACCGTGTCCACAGCAAGAATGACGTCATCGTTCGGCATAGGCTGTTCTTTCGCGGTTCGAAAACCGAACAGGTCGGGCGCCACGGAAACTTGGTCCGCGACGCCCGGCACTAACTGATCAGTTGGTGGTCACAGCATTGGCATCGTCGGAGGTGCGTAGCTTGATGCCCTTCTCGGCGGCGTAGGCCTCGGCGGACTTCTCGATGATTGGCCGCAGAAGCGCCCAGTCCGGCGCGATCCAGTCGGAGACGACGTTCCACTTCTTGCCGTCCCACTGCTGGAAGGTCACGTAGCCTTCGCCTTCATGGTTGTCCCAGCTGACATTGATCGAGTGGAACAGGTCCTTGGCGCCGAGCGCCTCGACCTTGGCCGGATCAAGCTTGAGATGCTCGAAGCCCCAGCGGACCTCGTCGCCGGTCAGCGTGCGGTGGCCGAACTTCTCCTGCGCGACCCGGATCGCCTCGACATTGAGGATGCCGTTGACGATGCCGAGATTGTGGTAGACCGAGCCGATGCGCGCCTTGTCTTCAAGGTTACCCTTGCCGGCGCCGTAGACCGTCTTCACGATCTCCTGAACCACCGGGTAGGAGTTGCCGGAAGCCTGCGTGGTGATGGCGGTGTAACCCTTGGCGGCGTCGCCGGCAGGGATGACATCCTCTTCAGAATTCGACCAGACATTGCCGACGATGTGATCGACGGGATAGCCGACCTTGACCGCCGTCTTCAGCGCCACCGGGTTCATCACACCCCAGCCGCGCAGGACGACGAAATCCGGCTTGGCGCGGCGGATGGTCAGCCACTGCGACTGCTGCTCGTTGCCGGGATGCGGCACCTCGATCTGCTGCACGGTGAAGCCGTATTTCTGCGCCAGCAGCTCATAGATCGGGATGGTCTCCTTGCCGTAGGGCGAGCCGTGATAGAGCACGACGATCTTCTTGCCCTTCAGCTTGTCGATGCCGCCTTCCTTGGAGGCGATGTAGTTCACGATGCCTGATGTCTCGCTGTAGGGATTGAGCAGCAGCGGGAAGACGTAGGGGAAGACGCGCCCGTCGGTGGAATCGGTGCGGCCGTGGTTGACGGTGATCAGCGGCACCTTGTCGGCGGTGATGCGGTCGATCATGGCATAGGCGATGCCGACCGAGAGCGGGTTCCAGGCGGCGGCGCCGGCATGGCTCTTCTGCCGCTCATAGCATTCGACGCCGCGCTCGACCTCGTACTGGGTCTCGCATTCGTCCCAGGTCAGCTTGACGCCGTTGACGCCGCCGTCACGGATGTTGATGAGGTTGAGATAGTCGATGAAGCCGCCGAAGAAGCCGGTGCCGCCGGCCGCGTAAGGCCCGACGCGATAGCTCTGCAGCGGAAAATATTGTTCGTCGGCGTGCGCGGCGGGCAAGGCCACCGACACGATCATCGCCGCGGACAACGCCGCCGCCTTGATTGTGCTGAGGAAAGTCATGGTCGAGGTACTCCCGGTATGGGCCGTCTTGTTCGGCCCCTTGTTCATTTTCGGATGCATCAGCTCAAGTCGACTGCCAGGCGAACAGGAGCCGTCTTCGGACCCTGTCCCACAGCGCCACCAGCCCGTCGGGTTCAAGGATCAGAAACAGGATGATGAGCGCGCCCAGAACGATGCGCTGGCTCATGTCGAGCACGCCCGAATCGAAGAGATCGCCGAGCAGGAAGCCGCCGAGGCGCGACAGAGCGAGCGGGAAAACCACGATGAGGGCGGCGCCGAAAAACGCGCCGCGGATCGAAGCCAGCCCACCGATGATGATGATGAACAGGACCTGGAACGACCGATCGAGATCGAAGCCGTCCGGCTCGACGGTCCTCAGATAGGCGAAGGCCCAGATGACGCCTGCGACGCCGATGATGAAGGACGAGATGGCGAAGGCCAGCAGCTTGGTCCTCAGCACCGGAATGCCGATGATGCGGGCGGCGGTTTCATTGTCGCGGATGGCGATGAAGTTGCGCCCGGTCTGCGACGAGACCAGCCGATGGGCGAGGAAGGTCAGGACGGTGACGATTGTCAGCGCGAAGAGATAGCGACCGATGGCGCCGTCGAGCGCGAAACCTGAGATCGACAGTCTCGGCGCGTCGATGACGCCTGACGCCGAGTTGTTGGAGAACCAGCTGAACTTGGTCAGCGCCCATTGCACGAAGAACTGCGCGGCAAGCGTCGATACTGCGAGATAAAAACCCCTCAGCCGCAGGCTGGGCAGGCCGAAGACGATGCCGATCGCGGCGGCGACGATGCCGGCCAGGAAGATGCTGCCGATCAGCGGCAGGCCCTCGACGCGCAGGTTGAAATTATAGGCGGCGAAGGCGCCCGCCGCCATGAAGGCGGCACTGCCCAGCGAGACCTGGCCGGCATAGCCGGTGAGAATGTTCAAGCCCACGCCGGCGAGGCTGAGCGCCAGGAACGGCAGCAGGATGGCCTCGAACAGATAGCTTGAGCCGATCAGCGGCACGACACCATAGGCGAAGGCGAGCAGCAGGACCGGTACGACCCATTTCGGCAGCACCGGCGCGGCGACGAAATCGCTTGTTATCGCGGTCATTGTTCAGATCCTCTCAACGAGCTTCTGGCCGAACAGGCCGGAAGGGCGGATCAGCAGGAAGACGAGCGCGACGACATAGGCAAACCAGCTCTCGATGCCGCCGCCGAAATAATCGCCGATATAGACCTCGGCGAGCTTCTCACTGGCGCCGATCAGCAGCCCGCCGACGATGGCGCCGAGGATGGAATCGAAGCCGCCGAGCACCAGCACCGGCAGCGCCTTGAGCACCACCAGCGACAGCGAGAACTGCACGCCGAGGCGTGCGCCCCAGAGCAGTCCCGCCACCAGGGCGACAAGGCCGGCGGCAGCCCACACGGTGGCCCAGATCAAGGGCAGCCTGAGGCCGACCGCGAGGGCCGCAAACTGATCATCGGCAACGGCGCGGAAGGAGAGGCCGATGCGGGTGTAGCGGAAGAACAGCGACAGCAGGAGGACCATGCCGGCGGCAACCACCGCGGCAAAAATGTCGAACTGGCTGATCAGCACGCCGCCGATTTCCAGCGGCACGTCCTCGATGCCGAGATCGAGGCCATGGACCTGCGTGCCCCAGATCAGCTGGGCGGCGCCCTCGATGATGTAGGACAGGCCGAGCGTCGCCATGAACAGTGTGATCGGCGGCTTGTTGGTCAGTGGCCGCAGCACCGTGCGCTCGATGGCGACACCCATCGCCACCATGATGGCGAAGGTGACCGCCAGCGCCAGCGCGAACGGAATACCGCGCTCGACGAGGCTGACGAAGGTGAGTGCCGCAAACAGCAGCATCGCGCCTTGCGCGAAATTGAGCACGCCCGAGGTCTTGTAGATGAGCACGAAGCCGATCGCGACAAGCGAATACATGACGCCTGAGAGCAGGCCGCCGACGAGCACTTCGATGAAGAATTGGTAGTCGAAATCGGCGATCATATGCCTGCCCCGTCCTCATTGTCCGAGGCGACGCCGAGATAGGCATCGATGACGCGTTGGTCGTTCCTGACTTCATCGGGCGTGGCGTCGGCGATCTTGCGGCCGTAGTCGAGAACGGCGATGCGATCGGACAGACCCATGACGACGCCGACATCGTGCTCGATCAACACCGCGGTGGTGGCGAAACGATCGCGCGCGGCACGGACGAAAGACGCCATCTCGCTCTTTTCGCTCGCTGTCATGCCGGCCATCGGCTCGTCGAGCAAAAGCAGGCGCGGCTCGGCCACCAGCGCGCGGGCCAGTTCGACACGCTTCTGCAGCCCGTAAGGCAAGGTGCCGACAAGACGGTCGCGAATGGCGGTGAGATGGAGGAATTCAAGGATCTGTTCGGCACGGCTGCGTGAATCGCGCTGCTCGCCACGCGAGCGGCCGATGCCGAGCACCTGGCCGGCAAAGTTGGAGCGAACCTTGTAGGCAAGGCCAGAGGCGACATTGTCGAGGACGCTTAGGCCCTTGAACAGTGCGAGATTCTGGAAGGTTCTGGCGACGCCGAGATGGGCCAGCCGCTGCGTCGGGACCTGGGCATAGGAGGTACCGTCGAGCTGGACATGGCCGCGATCCGGCCGGTAGACGCCGCTGATGACGTTGATCAGCGAACTCTTGCCGGCGCCGTTCGGGCCGATGATGGCACGGATCTCGCCTTGGCGGACCGATAGGTCGATATCGGCCAGTGCCACGACGCCGCCAAAGGACAGGCTGATGCCCTGAAGCGAAAGCAACGCTGAGGCATCGCCGGCAACGGCCCCTGCCGACTTGGCGACATCTTCGAACGACTGCTCCGGCCGTGGACCTGACGGCAGGCCGCGCGCAAAGACCTCCGGTGCATAGGCGGAAGCCTCCATCACTCCGAGCGTATAACTGGGCAACGGCATTCCAATCGTCCTCGATTAGGCGCGCAAAGACCTATTGCCGCCCGACGGATCAGCGCGCCGGGCAAGCTCCATGTGTGCAGGCCGGCGCGTGTCCGGCGTGCCTATGGGGTGACTATTCCGCCGCCAGCGACGCCGCCGCCTCGGCGTCTTCCAGTTCGCGAACGAGCGGGATGACATGCTTGCCGAAATACTCGACCTCTTCCTGGAAGTGCAGGAAACCGAGCAGGATGAGATCCGCACCCGCGCGCTTCAGGTCGACGACGCGTTGAGCGACCTGCCTGGGGGTGCCGATCAGGTTCGAGCGGAAGCCGTCATTGTACTGGACCAGATCGTCGAAGGATGATTTCGCCCAATTGCCCTCACCTTCCGGCGAGGCCTTGCCGGCATTCTTGACCTCATGGCCAAAAGCATTGACCGCGTCGGGATTGGCCTCGGCGATGATTTCGGCGAGCACCGCCCTGGCCTCGTCCTCGGTCTCGCGAACGACCGCGAAGGCGTTGACGCCAACTTTGACGGAATGGTTATTGGCCTTCGCCTTGACTCTGATATCATCGACCTGCTTGGCGATCTCGGCCGGCGTGTTGCCGTTGGTGAAGTACCAGTCCGAAACGCGCGATGCCATGTCGCGCGCGGCGCGCGACGAGCCGCCCTGGAAGATTTCGGGTACTTGCGGCGGTTTCGGCTTCAGCGAATACTCATTGAAGCGGTAGAAATCGCCACGGAAGGTGAAGCTGTCTTCAGTCCATATTCCGCGCAGCGCACGGATGAATTCCTCCGAGCGGCGGTAGCGCTCGTCATGGTCGAGCCAATGCTCGCCGATGGCATGGAACTCGCCGCGGAACCAGCCGGAGACAAGGTTGATCGCGACGCGGCCGTTGGTCAGGTAGCTGATGGTGGCGATCTGCTTGGCCGCCAGCGCCGGGTTCCATGGTCCTGGCAGGATCGCCGCGATGACCTTGAGCGTCGTGGTCGCCGCCAGCAGATCATGGCTGAACGCCACCGATTCATGCTGTTCGTCGGCGCCGTAGCCGGCGGTGAAACGTATCTGGCTGAGCGCGTAATCGAAGCCGGCCTTCTCGGCGATCTGCGCCAGCTTGCGATTGTACTCGGCAGAATGGTTGGTGCGCTGCTCGATGTTGGAAATCACCAGGCCGCCCGAAACATTCGGCACCCAGTAGGCGAATTTGATCGGATCGGCTTCTGCATGTGCCATGAACTGTCTCCCATTCAGGCCGTGTCGTTGATCGCTCCGGTCGCGCCGGCTTGGATATTTATTATGTTTATAGAATTTATATACAAAGAAGGATTTTCCGTTTTTGGGGCGCTCTTGGGACGGAAATACCAATTTCGCTGCCGAAACCGGCCCGCAGGTGTCAGCCCACGTGTGGACGGTGCGCGGCATTGACGCCAATGGCCTGCGCTGACGGCAGCGTTACCAGCAGCTTGGCAATTTCAACCGCGACCGTCTGGGCATGGCGGGCGACTTCCGGCAGACCCATGAGCTCGCCGAAAGTCCCTC
>NZ_RZQP01000190.1:0-12190 GCF_003998165.1 Mesorhizobium sp. M7A.F.Ca.US.007.01.2.1
CCAAGCCCCCCCCCGCCGCCGCCGCCGCCCCCGCCCACCGACTGCACGACCATGCCGCTGGCAAAATCTCCCCGAGTTGTGATGGTCCCGGAATTTATCCCCTCGGCATTGCCGCCGATTGTCGGCACGCCCCCATTGCCGCCGTTACCCACGATACCGAAACCACTTGCACCATCACCGGCAACGCCGCCCGCCGACCGCACAAGCATACCCTTCGAGAAAGCCCCGTCCGTGGAAATGGAGCCGGCATTATCGCCTTTCGCGTCACCGCCGAAACCGCCATTGCCGCCATTGCCACCCTTGCCGGCACCGATCGCAGCGCCCAAGCCGCCATTGCCGCCGCGCCCTCCGCTGGAATTGACGGTGATGCCGTTCGAATTGACCCCGTGCGTGATGATATTGCTTTCGATCGTAGTGGTCACGGTCGCCGTGCCGCCATCGCCACCCCGCCCGCCGACGCCGCCCTTACCGCCTACCGCGATGGCGAATGCCCATGCGCCGTTACCACCATCCCCACCGCTGGCGTCGCCCGATATGCCGGGAGCATTGTCCCCCGATGTTTCGAGGGCGCCAGATGCGTTGTTTGTTATATCGACGGTTCCGCCCTTGGCGCCATCGCCGCCTTTACCACCCTTGATCTCCACAAAAGGCGGGACGGCTGTTGCATGGACAGCCGAGCCGCCATCGCCGCCGCGCCCACCCCGGGCGCTGCCAACGAAAGCGGCCTCCCCGGAGGTCGTGCGGCCGACACTATTCGTTCCCGTAGCCGGCGCCACCGGCGAATGGCCATCTCCGGCGTCAGCAGTACCGATTCCGTCATCACCATTGTCGCCCGGTGCACCATCCGTATTGATGGACAATTGCTGCGCATGGGCCGGAGATTGAGCGTAAGGAAAGACCAGCCCCACCAGTGCCGTAGCGCAAAGCAATCGAGCTATCCGTTTGGGCAGAGTGGCGAGACATTGATTCGGCCGGCCGGGCAAACCCTTCTGAGTCGCCGCGGCATCACGAAGAACTTCCTCAGAACATGCCCTGGCTGAACCGTCGTCGGCCGATGCGCACGACAATACGGCAACGCGCTCTGTGAACAAAGCCATGCACTTACCCCCCATTTTACGGGGGCGCGCCTCAATGCCTGCTTGAGTCCGACGCCACCGCTATGCTCTGCTCATGCAATTGCAATAAGGATGCCGGCACTGTGCAATAAGGTTCAATGCATTAAAACAGGGCATCCGTATTCCCACTTGCGGATCTCTGACTCAATTAGAATACATTAACTTATGCCGGATGAAACCAAAAATTTACGTGGGGAACACTGACCAAAGCCACCGACGTTTCATAGTCATCATATGATGACTATCTGCCGTTTCGCGGCCGAAATCGCAGAACAAAGCGATTGGACCGCCCGATTTCGTGATACTCGACCCGCTGGCCATGGCATCGACGCGCAAACGCCCTATATCAAAGGACAGAGTTTTTGCGCGGGAATGAACGGATGTCGGCACTTCGGCCATCAACGATCTTCACAGTGGCAATGCTGGCCACGGCAGTGCTGGCGGGCGTTTGCCTGCCGGCTTCCGCGCAAGCGCTCAATCCCGCTACCGGCAACAATGCGCTGATCCGGCAGAACGACCTGCAAATCCTGCAAAACAGGATACAGCGGCAGCAATATCAACAGCAACAGCAGCAGAATCGCGCCCAGGACCGCCAGATCTTTCAGCAACCGCCACCGGTCGTGCAGCAGCTCAAGCCAAGCTGCCAGACACAGATAATCGGCACCACCGCCGTGAGCAATTGCCGCTGACATCAAGGCCTTTTTCGTTTATTTAGCCGACTTATGTATTTCGAGTGTCGTTGGCACATGCGAAAGTTTTGGTTTTGCAACGACGCCTTGTCGCGCTATGCGGCATTGCATCGACTGGATTGACGAATGGCAGCCACCAAGAAAAAGGCCGTACGCAAGGCAAAGAAGGGCGAGAGAATCCGCCAGGTGGCGGCTATTCCCTTCCGGCTGACCGCGCGTGGCGATATCGAGGTGATGCTGGTCACGTCGCGTACCACCAGGCGCTTCATCGTCCCCAAGGGCTGGCCGATGAAGGGCAAGAGCGGACGCAAGGCGGCCACCATCGAGGCGCAGGAGGAAGCCGGCGTGCTCGGCAAGACGCTGAAGCAGCCGGCGGGCACCTATTCCTACTGGAAGCGGCTGGCAAATCGCTTTGTCCGCGTCGACGTCATCGTCTACCTGCTCGAGGTGAGCGAGGAACTGGCCGACTGGCAGGAAGCCAAACGACGCCAGCGGGCCTGGCTGGCGCCAGCCGATGCGGCCATGCTCATCGACGAGCCGGATCTTTCAACGTTGGTGAAGACGCTGAAGATCCCTGTGCAGGTGGACCAGGCGTAGAGCCTCACTCGCCGGGGTCATCGCTTTCGGGAAACGGCCGCACCGGCGTGCCGGTATAGGCCCACAGCCACTCGCGCGGCAGCGGCCCCTTGTTTCGCTCGGCCTGCTGCGACTGCTCCCAGGCATGCGCCAGGATGCCGACCGAGCGCGACAGCACGAAAAGCCCTCGCGTCAGCGGCGGCGGAAAACCGAGTTCGCCATAGATGACGGCGGTGGCGCCATCGATGTTGAGGGGTATTTTTTTCCCCTTGCGGCGTTCGACATCCGCCTCGACCGCTTCGGCGATATCGGCGAAACGCCCATTGACGGCACCGCGTGCGGCAAATTCGCGGGTCAGTTCCAGCAAGCGCGGCGCGCGCGGGTCGACGGGATGGAAGCGATGTCCGAGCCCCGGCACATAGCCCTTCTCCTCGGCGAAGAACCGGTCGAGCCGCGCCGAGACCGCCTCATTCAGCGTCATCCCGGCATCAATCGCCACGGCAATGTCACCATAAAAGGAAAGCGCCTGCTCGCCGGCGCCTCCATGCACGTCGCCGAGAACGTTGATGGCCGAGGCCATGGCGCTGTTGATACCGACGCCGCAGGTTGCAGCCATGCGCGCGATGGCAATCGATGGCGCCTGCGGTCCATGGTCGACGGCGGCAGCCAAGGCAATGCCGAGCAATTCTGCCTGGTCCTCGCTGGGCAGTTCGCCGCGCAGCATCAGCCAGATGACAGCCGGAAAGCTGACGCGGCCGATCAGATCCTGGATCTCGTAGCCACGCAGCCGGATGACACCTGGCCGCATCTCGATGATGTCGGTCTGCCACCATTCCTCGCCGCGCTCACGGCCCGTCTTCTTCTCCGTGCCGCTCATGCGCGTGCCTTTGTCCTGGTGCGGGGCGGCAGGTCGGCGAACACCTCGCTCATATGTTCGCCGAGCGCCGGCGGCGGCTTTGTCGGCAAGGGCGCCTCGCCATCGACCATGAAGCCGCCGCGCAAAACGGTCAGCGGCTTGTTCATGCCAGCCACATCGTCGAAATGCGCGGTCACCTGGCGCTCGAGGACTTGGGGCTCGGCCAGCACTTGCGGGATCGTCAGCACCCTGCCGGCAGGCACGCCGGCGCGATTGAGCGTCTCTTCCCAGGCCGCCGCCGAGGCGCCCGCCAGGGCGTCCTCGATCTCGACTTTAAGCGCCGCACGGTTGCGCTTGCGCGTCTCGCGCTCTGCATAGCGGACATCGGAAGCCAATTCCGGCCGGCCGATCAGCCGGCACAGCGCCACGAACTGCTCCTGCTTGTTGGCAGCGATGTTGATGAGCCCGTCGCCGGTGCGAAACGCACCGGAGGGTGCCGCCGTCATGTTCTCGTTGCCCATCGGCATGGGGTCGATACCTGCGGTCAGATAGTTGGAAACCGGCCAGCCAAGTGCGGAAAGTGTGCATTCGAGCATCGAAACGTCGAGAAAGGCACCCTCGCCGCTCGTCTTCTGCCGCACCAGCGCCGAGGCGATGGCGAACGCGCCGACCAGTCCGCCAAGCGTATCGGCGACGGGATAGCCGACCCGCAGCGGCGCCGCTTCCGGTGTGCCGGTGATGCTCATGATCCCAGACAGGCCCTGGATGATCTGGTCATAGGCGGGATTGTCGCGCATTGGCCCGGTCTGGCCGAAACCCGATATCGCGCAATAGACGAGGCCCGGACGGACCGTCTTCAGTGCCTCGTAGCCAAGCCCCAGCCGATCCATCACGCCGGGGCGGAAATTCTCCACCAGTGCGTCGGCGCTGGCCACCAGATCGAAAAAGCGCTCGCGATCGGCTTGCTTCTTGAGGTCGAGCACAACCGACCGTTTGCCGGCGTTCTGAGCCAGGAACGAGGCGCCCATGCCGGCGCTGTTCAGCTTTGCCGAGCCGCCGAGCTGGCGGGCGAGGTCGCCGCCTTGCGGCGCCTCGACCTTGATCACGTCGGCGCCCAGCAGCGCCAGCTGATAGGCACAGTAGGGACCGGCCAGGACATTGGTCAGGTCGAGGACGCGAATACCGGAAAGCAGTTCTGTCATGGCATCAGGGATCGATCAGGCATCGCCGGGCACATGCTCCGGTCCGCGCCGACGACGATGCTCGATGAAGGCCCAGATATGCGGGCCGGCGAGACCGATGAAGGCGAGCGTCAGCAGTGTCAGCGACAGTTTGTGGGTGTAGAACACGGACCAGTCGCCATTCGAGATAGTCATCGCCCGGCGGAACTGGGTTTCGGCGAGCGGCCCAAGGATCATGCCGATGATGACAGGCGCGGTCGGAAAATCGAACCGCCGCATCAGGAAACCGGCGGCCCCCAGCAGATAGAGGATGACGAGGTCGATGGGCGATTGCGAAATGCCATAGGTGCCGACCGTGGCGAACACCAGGATGCCGGCATAGAGCTGCGGCGCCGGGATTTTCAGCAGCCGCACCCACAGCCCGATCAGCGGCAGGTTGAGGATGACCAGGATGACGTTGGCGATGAACAGGCTGGCGATCAGCCCCCAGACGAGGTCGCCCTGGGTCGTCAAAAGCAGTGGTCCGGGATTGATGCCGTAGCTCTGGAACGCCGACAGCATGATCGCCGCCGTCGCCGAGGTCGGCAGGCCAAGCGTCAGCATCGGCACCAGCACGCCGGCTGCGGACGCATTGTTGGCGGCCTCGGGGCCGGCAACGCCTTCGATGGCGCCGACCGTGCCGAACTCCTGCTTGTGCTTCGACAGCTTCTTTTCGATGGCATAGGACAGGAAAGTCGGGATTTCGGCGCCGCCCGCCGGCATGGCGCCGATCGGGAAGCCGATCGCGGCGCCGCGTAGCCAGGGTTTCCACGAACGCCCCCACTCGGCCGCCGTCATGTAGAGCGAGCCCTTCAGCGGCACGATCTCGTCCTTGCCGGCATAGCGGCGCGAGGCCATGTACAGCGTCTCGCCGACCGCAAACAGGCCAACGGCGGCGATGATGACGTCGACGCCGTCGAGCAGTTCGGTCATGCCGAAGGTGAAGCGCGGCTGGCCGGTCTGCAGGTCGACGCCGATCATGCCGATGACGAAGCCTGCGAACAGGCTGGTCAGGCCGCGAACGGAAGACGAGCCGAGCACCGCCGAGACGGTGATGAAGGCCAGCACCATCAGCGAGAAATATTCGGCCGGACCGAAGGCCAGCGCGAATTTGACCACCACCGGCGCCAGGAAAGCGACGCCCATCGTGCCGATCGTGCCGGCGACGAACGAGCCGATCGCCGAAGTGGCGAGGGCTGCACCGCCGCGGCCGGAACGCGCCATCCTGTTGCCTTCCAGCGCGGTGACGATGGTGGCGCTTTCGCCGGGCGTGTTGAGCAGGATCGACGTCGTCGAGCCGCCGTACATGGCGCCGTAATAGATGCCGGCAAACAGGATGAAGGATGCCTCCGGCGCCACCTGATAGGTGATCGGCAAAAGCAGCGCGATGGTCAGCGCCGGCCCAAGACCGGGCAGCACACCGATGGCGGTACCAAGCGTGGTGCCGAGCAGGCACCACAGAAGGTTGACCGGGGTGAAGGCGACCGAGAAGCCATGTGCCAGATGTCCGAGCGTTTCCATGGCGTCAGCCCCTCAACATGGTGATGAACGCATCGATGACCGTGTTCAGCTGGTTCTCGATGAAACCGGCACCGATGTTGACGCCGAGCGCCCTGGCGAAGCCGAAATAGGCGGCCAGCGCCAGGATAAGGCCGAGCACGACGTCCCGCAGCGTACGCTTGCTGCCGAAGCCGTAGCAGACGAGCACGAACATGATGACGGATGCCGCCGTGAAGCCGAGCGGTTGGATGAGCAGCAGATTGGCGATCAGGCCGATAACGACGAAGCCCATTGCCTTCCAGTCGGTCGGCGTCTCCTTTTCCTCCTCCGGCTGCCAGCCGCCGCGAAGCGCGGCAAGGATGAGCAACAGCGAAAGTACCACCAGGCCAACCATGGTAAGGTAGGGAAAGACGGTCGGGCCGACCTTGGAGTAGAGCGGCGACACCGGGATCGCCAGCGTCTGCCAGGCGACGGCGCCGGCGCAGGCCAGGAGCCCGATGCCTATCAACAATTCCGGCACGGCAAGCCGCGACGGCGCCGCCTGCTGGTCGCTGGTGCTCATGATTGTCCTCCCCAGGAGAGCTGGCCAAGTATGGTTGGCGGAAATGCCCGGCGCCGCATGCTTGCTCCCCACCGCAGGGTCATGCCGGCTTGCATTTCATGCGAGAAGGGGCGACCTGCGCCGCCCCTATGACGATGGATCAGGCGAGCCCGAGATCCTTCAGGATCGCCTCGATGCGGGCTGAATCCTCGGTGACGAACTTCGCATAGTCGTCGCCGGTGAGCAGGATCGGCGTCCAGTTGCGGTTCTTGCATTCGGTCGCCCACGCGTCGCTCTTGGCCATGGTCTCGATCAGGGTGATCATCGCTGCCTTGTCGGCGTCGGAAATACCCGGCGGTGCGAAGACGCCGCGCCAGTTGAACAGTTCGACATCGATGCCGGCCTCCTTCAGCGTCGGCGCATCGATGCCGTCCTGGCGCTTGTCTGCCGAGATGGCGAGCAGCCGCAGCGCGCCCGCCTTGACCTGCTCGGAGAACTCGCCAAAGCCGGAGATGCCGGCCGCGACCTGGTTGCCGAGCAGCGCCGACAACGCCTCACCGCCGCCGGCGAACGGCACGTAGGACAGGTTTGTCGCCGGCACGCCGACAGTCTTGGCAATCAGGCCGAACAGGATGTGATCGGAACCGCCTGCGGAGCCGCCGGCGACAGGAACCTTTGTCGGATCGGCCTTGAGCGCGGCGACGAAATCAGCGGCCGTCTTGAACGGCGACTCCGCCGGCACGACCAAGGCCTCGAACTCGCCGGTAAGGCGGGCGATCGGGGTGACCTGCGTCAGATTGTTGGCGGCCTTGTTGGCAATGATGGCGCCAACCATGACCATGCCGGCAACCATCAGGGAATTGCCTTTGCCGTTCCACTGGCTGATGAATTGCGGCAGCCCGACAGTCCCGCCGGCGCCGCCGACATTGGTGATCTGGGAACCCGAGATGAGCTTTTCACTGCGCAGCACCTGGTCGATCGTGCGCGCCGTCTGGTCCCAGCCGCCACCCGGTGCGGCAGGCACGAAGAGCTGTATCTGGGGCGCGCCTTCGGCCAAAGCGGGAGAAAGATGCGACGTCATCAGCCCGGCACCCACGGCTGCGGTGCTCATCAAAAATCTGCGTCTGTCCAGCATGGGATTCCTCCAAATCACGACACCTCCTCCGGTGCCCGCCAAAACGCGCCTGCATCCAGACCCGTCATCGATTTCAAGCAGATGTTACGGAGTTCTGTCAACGGAAACGATATTCTGCTGGACAGAACGATTTGGCGGCGCGACACAGTCGCGTCACTCGGCTTTCTTCAAACTGGAACCGCCATGGACTCGCCAAGCAAATCGGCAGATGCGGAAATCGACCGCGCCGAAGGTGTTGCAGCACTCGATCGGGCGATTGCCATCCTCGATGCCTTCAGCACGGAGGACCGGTCGCTCAGCCTGGCCGAAATCGCGGCGCGCACCGGCCTCTACAAGAGCACCATCCTGCGGCTTGCGAATTCCCTTTTGCGCGGGCGATTGCTCGAGCGCCTCGACAATGGGCGCTACCGCGTCGGACCCGCGACGTTTCGGCTCGGTGCGCTCTACCAGCGTTCGGTCGTGGCGGTCGACATCCTGCTGCCGATCATGCGCGATCTTTCCGAGCGAAGCTGGGAAAGCGTTGCCTTCTACGTTCGCTCGGGCGATGTCCGCACCTGTCTTTACCGCGTCGAATCCAAGCACCCGATCCGCTACACGATACGCGAAGGCGACGTATTGCCTTTGCTGCTCGGCTCGGGCGGCCGCGTGCTCGCAGCGTTTTCGGGCCAGCAGGGCGAACCCTACGAGACCATCCGCAAGACCTGCAACTGTCTCGCCGTCGGCGACCGCGACCCCGAGACCGGGGGCGTGTCGGCGCCGGTATTCGGGCCAGGGGGCGTCCTGCTCGGCGCCTTGACCCTGGCTGGACCAAGCACGCGCGTCGACGCGGCCTTTCTGCAGCGCATGAAGCGTCCGCTGCTCGAGGCAGCGGCCCGCGCCACCCGCGCCTTCGGCGAGGACGCCTCCATGCTCGAGCAGGCAAGCCTGGCAGCGGACGCCCTGCCGTGGAATGCGGCCTGATTGGAAGGCTCGCCCAGTTCAACTTGACCAGAACCACACGGCGGTTCTTGGCGCGGCCCGTTTCGTCATCGTTGCTGGCGACAGGTGCCATCATGCCGGCGCCCGCAGCGGTCAGCCGCGCCGCTCAGGTCACCGCGCCAGCAGGATGGTCGGAGCGTCGTGATAGGTGGTCTTTACCACTTCCCGGTAACCGCACTTGGCAGCCACCCTCAGCGAAGCGCCATTTTCCGGATCGATGATACAGACGGTCTTCTCGCGCCCGAAAATCACTTCGCCCCATGCCAGGACGCGGCCAACCACCTCGGTGGCGAAGCCCGCCCCGTGCACGGCCGGAACCAGCGCCCACCCGGCCTCGGGAATGCCTTCGATCGATGGTTCCATATCGCGCTTCAGATCGTGAAACCCGGCCTCGCCGATGAAGCGCCCGGTCGCCTTCTCCTCGATCGCCCAGAAGCCATAGCCAAGCAACGACCACAGGCCGGCGTGACGCAGGAAGCGCATCCAGCTTTCTTCGCGCGTGCGCGGCTTGCCGCCGATGAAGCGGGTGACGACGGGATCGGTCCACATCGCGGCATAGGTGTCGAAATCATCCAGGCGGTGTGCCCGCAGGATGGTTCGCTTCGTTTCGATGACAGGAGCACTGGTCGCTTGCGGATTGTTCATGGGATCTGCCTCGCACGGATCGCCAGCGCTTAGCAAATCGCCGGTGCTGCGCAAGGGGCCAGGGCAACACGGCCCATCATCCAGGCGCCGCTATGGGAATTTTGCGCGACGATGTTATTTTTCACCGCAGGCTGATTCAACACCCGCCAGCGCGACCTTTTTTCAGGCGCGCATTGGTGGCGTCAAACCCAGGGAAAAGAGCATGGATACCACCGATCTTGTGCTTGCGATCTTCCATCATCTGCTGGTGTTTTCGCTGGCGGGGATCATCGGCGCCGAATTCGCCCTGATCCGCGGCGACCTGGGTGCTGCGACGCTCAAGAGGCTCGCCGGCATCGACCGCCATTACGGCGTCATCGCCGCGCTGATCATCGTCGTCGGCATCGGCCGTGTCTTCTATGGCCTCAAGGGCTGGGAATTCTACGTCTACAACTGGGTGTTCTGGGCCAAGATAGCGGCGTTCGGCGCTGTCGGCCTGCTGTCGATCATCCCGACCGTCCGCTTCATATCCTGGAACAGGCAGGCGAGCGGCAATGCCTCGTTCCAGGTGCCGGCGACCGAACTTGCGTCCGTGAAGACCTATATCCGCGCCGAAGCTTTCATCTTCCTGCTCATCCCGGTCTTCGCCGCGGCGATGGCGCGCGGCTACGGCTACTAGGGTGGCGATCACCCTCCGACATTATCCACCCATCGAGTGCGGATGTTTGCGGATATCGGCAGTTTGCCGCCCAGTTGCTATTTGCTAGCTTGCCCTAGTTGTTGCTTCATGCGCAGCCGGTGTTGAGAGGAGTTCCGCGCGGCGTTGGAGATTCATATCCCGGGAGGAGATCACGATGAGAAGATTTGTCGCCACTCTGGCTGCTGCCGCGGCCGTCACGCTTTATGGGTTCGCGGCCAGCGCGCAGACCTATCCTGAACGCACCATCACCGTTGTGGTGCCGTTTGCGGCCGGCGGGCCGACCGACACGGTCACGCGCCTCGTCGCCGAAGCGATGTCGAAGGATCTCGGCCAGCAGGTCATCGTCGAGAATGTCGGCGGCGCCGGCGGCACGCTGGGTGCCGGCCGCGTCGCCAACGCCGAGCCTGACGGCTATACGCTGCTGCTCCATCATATCGGCATGGCGACAAGTGCGACGCTGTACAGAAAGCTCGCCTACGACACGCTGAACGCCTTCGAATATGTCGGCCTCGTCACCGAGGTGCCGATGACCATCGTCGGCCGCAAGGACCTGGAGCCGGCCGATCTCAAGGGATTGGTGGAGTACGCCAAGGCCAACAAGGATTCCATAACCGTCGCCAATGCCGGCATCGGTGCGGCCTCGCATCTGTGCGGCATGCTGTTCATGAGCGCCATCAAGACGCCGCTGGTCACCGTGCCCTATAAGGGCACCGGCCCGGCCATGACCGATCTCCTCGGCGGTCAGGTCGACATCATGTGCGACCAGACGACCAACACCACCAAGCAGATCCAGGGCGGCACCATCAAGGCCTATGCCGTCACCTCGCCGGAGCGCCTCGATGTGCTGAAAGACGTGCCGACGACGGTGGAAGGCGGCCTTCCCGAAGTGCAGGTCGGCATCTGGCACGGTCTCTATGCACCCAAGGGCACACCGGCCGGGATCACCGAACGCCTGTCGAAATCGCTTCAGGTCGCGCTGAAGGACCAGAACGTCGCGGCCCGCTTCGCCGAACTCGGCACCAAGCCATCGCCCGAGGCCGATGCGACGCCCGCCGCACTGAAGGCCAAGCTGGAAAGTGAGATCGCGCGCTGGAAGCCGATCATCGAAGCCGCCGGCCAGTACGCCGACTGAGGTTTGAACAGGGGCGCCACCGGCGCCCCTGTTCGCTCGGCATCCGCTACCCACTCGGGCTTGGGAGAACCATCATGAAACCTTTCGCGATCGACAGGGCCAACGGCCTGTGCGCCGCCCTGTTCATCGGTTTCGGCGCATGGTTCGCGCTGCAATCGCTCGGCCTCGAAATCGGCACCGCGTTGCGCATGGGGCCAGGCTATTTTCCGCTGGTCCTGGCGATCGTGCTGGTCCTGCTTGGCGCCGTCATTCTCGTCCAGGCTGTACGCGTCGAGGGCGAAGCGGTCGGGCATATTGCGTGGCGCGGCATGCTGCTCATCCTGCCTGCTCCGATCTTCTTCGGCCTGACGGTGCGCGGCCTCGGATTCATCCCGTCGATCTTCCTGACGGCGCTGATCGCGTCGTTTGCCAGCCGCTGCATGAAGCCGTTGACCGCGCTCGTGCTGTCGGCCGGCCTGACATTGTTTGCATTCCTTGTCTTCAGCTACGCGCTCGGCCTGCCGTTCCGCCGCTTCGGCCCGTGGCTGGCCCCGTGGTTGGTGTCGTAAGGCGATGAGCATGGATCTGCTCGACAACCTTGCGCTCGGCTTTTCGACGGCGACGTCGCTGACCAACCTCGGTTTCTGCCTGATCGGCGTCCTTCTCGGCACGCTGATCGGCGTCCTGCCCGGCATCGGCGCCACCGCGACCATCGCCATGCTTTTGCCCATCACCTTCCAGATCGGCGACCCGGTTTCCTCCCTCATCATGCTCGCCGGCATCTATTACGGTGCGCAATATGGCGGCTCGACCACCGCCATTCTCATCAACATGCCCGGCGAATCCTCGTCCGCCGTCACCGCGATCGACGGCTACCAGATGGCCAGGAACGGCCGCGCCGGGGCGGCCCTCGCGATCGCGGCCATCGGCTCGTTCTTTGCCGGAACCGTGTCGACGTTCCTCGTCGCCATCTTTGCCCCGCCGCTGACGGCGATCGCGCTGAAATTCGGCGCGGCCGAGTATTTTTCGCTGATGATCGTCGGCTTGGTTTCGTCCGTCGCGCTCGCCCACGGCTCGATCGTCAAGGCGCTGGCCATGGTCGTGCTCGGCCTGCTGCTCGGCATTGTCGGCACCGACATTTACAC
>NZ_RZQP01000191.1:0-12149 GCF_003998165.1 Mesorhizobium sp. M7A.F.Ca.US.007.01.2.1
GGGATGACGCCGGGGGAGTGGCGGCGACTGGCGCACAAGGGCGAGTAACGCACACGGTCTGGGATCGCGAAGGCGCAGTTTGATCCTTTCGCGCATCATACTGAGCTGAATCAGTCTCGAAATAATCACTCGTCCTCGTAAATTGGGCTCCGCAATCACTTGATAAGGGAGCCATCCAATGAACTGCATCGCCACCACCGGACCCGCAACCCGCGTAGCCGCCGAGATCTTCGGGGAGACCGGGAAGAGCGAAAACGCTTTCGCCACGAACGCCGTCATCGAAACGATCCTGAGCCGCAGTGCCGCCAAGTACTACGACCCTGCTGCCACCTTGAGCGACGACCAGATCCGCGGCCTGGTGCGTATCGGCACGTCCGCGCCAACCTCCTTCCACCTGCAGAACTGGCGTTTCATCGCCGTACGCTCGCCGGAAGCCAAGGCCCGGCTGCGTCCGATCGCCCGGAATCAGCCCGCGATCACCGACGCGGCCGTGACCTTCATCATCATCGGCCAGCTGGCCGATGCCAGCACCGTTCCAGCCCGCCTGGCACCCGTGGTGAAAGCCGGCATCATGCCGGCGCACCTGGTGCCGGAGTGGGAAATCCCCGCTCGCGGTCTGTATGACGATCAGCCGCAGCGCCAGCGCGACGAAGCCGTGCGCTCCGCGACCTTTGGCGCCGCGGCGATCATCTACATGGCCCGGTCGCTGGGCCTGGGTTCGACGCCGATGATTGGTTTCGACGCTGAAGCCGTGCACCGCGAGTTCGGCCTGGCCGAAGACGAAGTGCCGGTCATGCTGTTGACCGTCGGACCGGAGCGAGCTGGCAACTGGCCGCAGAAGCCGCGCATGCCGGTGGCCGATGTGCTGGACTTTGCATAACGAAAATCCTGGATTCGCGGGCGCGCGAGAGCTCCGAGGAACCCAGGCAGGGACCTCAAGGTCGTCGTGGAGGACGCGAAGCCGACGCGTGAAAGCTCGAAAGACCTGCCACGCCCGCTAATTACCCCAACACAAATGTCGGAGGAGACAATTCCCATGAAAGCGATCGTAGTGACGGACCAGGCTGCAGGAGAGGCCGGGATGAAGCTGGTACAGCGGCCCGAGCCGCGGGCGGCAATAAACGATGTTGTTGTGGAGGTTCATGCGGCGGGATTCGTCAACACCGAACTGGAGTGGCCTTCGACCTGGGCTGATCGAACCTTTCGTGACCGGACGCCATCGATCCTCGGCCATGAAATGGCCGGTGTGGTCACTGCGCTTGGCTACGGCACTACGGGGCTGTCAATCGGCCAGCGCGTATTCGGCCTCGCAGACTGGCATCGCGATGGCACGCTCGCCGAGCATGTCGCTATGGAAGCTCGCAATCTCGCGCCGCTGCCCGGCGACGTTGACTTCACGGTGGGTGCGAGCCTGCCGATCTCCGGCCTGACCGCGTGGCAGGGGCTGTTCCAGCATGGCCGCCTTCAGGCGGGGCAAAGCGTGCTCGCGCATGGTGCGGCCGGTGCCGTCGGTTCGATGGTGACGCAGCTTGCAAGGGAGGCCGGGGCTTACGTCATCGGCACCGGACGCACTGCAGACCGCCAGAAGGCGCTCGACTTCGGCGCAAATGAATTCGTCGATCTTGAGAACGACTCTCTGGAAGACGTCGGCGGCGTCGATCTGGTGTTCGATGTCATCGGCGGCGGCATTCAGAAGCGGTCTGCAGCCCTGATCCGGGCCGGAGGCACGCTGGTGACCGTCGTCGGTCCTACCGACGTGCGGCCAGCGGATGGCCTGGCGATTGACTTTGTCGTCGAGACCGATCGCACCCAGCTATACGAGATAATTCAGCGAGTGCGGGACGGAACACTGAGGACGAACATCGGCAAAGTCGCGGCCCTCGACGACGCCGTTGCAACTTTCAACTCGAAAGAGCGACGTTCGGGAAAGACGATCATCCGCGTTCGGGCGTGAGGACTCGGGGGAGAGAGGGCAGCTCCTCTTTCTCCTGAAAGCCGAAGGTCCGCGGCAAACGCCGCGGCGTCAGATGTGGTTGCATCTTGGGAGTTCGAGTTCGGTGGCGTCTGCCTGCAGCAATCCCGGTAGCTGGCGAGATTTTGATCCAATACTGCGTTGTTTGTTGAATCTGAAGCCTGGAGGCAAAGACCCAGGCATGGCGGCGAGAGACGATTAAACATTGATCGATAGCTTCAGACCTTGCTTTGCCGTCGCGTGGTATATGCGCGAAGGCTAATGTCCGTCGGGAGTAGAAACATGCTGAGAATTGTAGGGGACCGAGACCCCGACTGGGCAGAAGGTCGACATCTTCACCATCGTGCCTTGTGGTGTAGCCAGCTATCAAGCCTGGGAGGACGGCGGCACAACCGTGCCGACGTTGTGTTCAAATGCCGACTTCTTCTACAGCGTCACCGGCAAGTGCGACTTCAACAAGCGCCCCTCGATAACGGCGCTGACACAGTAGGAGGTGTATCTCTTTGCCTTTGGGAAAGCGGCACGTGCTGCGCGTGTGACAAGACTTGATACCGGGATCACGCTCTTCGGGCAAAGTCTGCCGCATCCGATCATCCTGGCCCCGATAGCATATCTGCGGCTGGTGCATCCGGAAGCGAGGTGGCGGCGGCGCGCGGCGCCGGAGTGGCGGAAGCGGTGTTCACTTTGGGGACCACGGCGATGCAGCGATCGAGGATGGCGTGGCGGTGAGCCAGTCTCCAGTCTGGTTCCTGCTCTATTGGCAAAGCAATCGCGGTTTTAATGGCCAACTCTTAGCGCATGGCGGCACTTGGCGCAAAGGCGATCTGTGTGACGGTCGACATGCCGACGCCAGGCGATCGCCGTAGGCAGTTCCGGGCAGGATTCATAATTCCCGACGGCCTCGCAACGCCATACTTCAAGGACCGGAACACCGGCGTGCTCAAAGTTGGCACTGCGCAGCGGCGGCCATGCCGACCTGGGCGGATACTGCCTGGCTGCGTTCGCTGACAACCCTGCCGCTTATTCTGAAGAGCATCCTCGATCCTGAGGATGCCGAGCGGGCGATCGGAACGGGTGTCGATGCCATCGCGGTCTCGAACCAACCCTCCCGGCAATCATCGGCTTCACCAGATTACCGAGGTCGCGCCGCGTCGGCTTCGTGGAAGCGAACCTTCTCGTCAAGGCCGCTGAGCATGGTCAGCCGGCCGGATGCCTCGACAAAGGCTGGTGTGAGGTCGACACCATCGACCTGGCAGCCATAGGTGGCGGCCAGGAAGCGCGCCGGGCCGCCAATGCCGCTGCCGACATCAAGGATCCGGTCGGTGGGCGAGGGGGCAAGACCGAAACTGCCCTTCGCCGACAACACATTCAACGCGGCAATCTGCTTCTATGTCGGCATGAACATCGCCGACAAGGCGGCCGTCATCGGGCAGGCTTTTCGCGTTCTGAAGCCGGGCGGCAAACTGATCTGGACCGAAGCCGTGCTGGCTGCCGGCGAGCCGAATTATCCCTTGCCCTGGGCGGTTGCGCAAGAACTACATCCGCAGCCTGAGCGAAGGCAGATTGGTGTCACTGGCCGTCATCGTCTCGAAACTGCCTGACCGGAGCCTTGATCGCGAAGGGGCAGAAACAAAAAACCCGCCTTGGCGGCGGGAAGTTGGCGGACCCGCTACGCCACCATCATCACCGATGCTGACGGCCGGGAAATCGTCAGCGCCATCGGCGAATTCGCAGGCACTGCGCCCCACCCACGCCTGGGGCGTGTCGAGCAGGTCGCATCCGGCGTAGAAATCGGCATGTGCAGGATGGGGCCGGGTCGATAGCAAGTTGCGCGGCTACGATCTCGCTCGAGCTCAAAATCGGTAACCTGGTTTTAGGGCTGGAAACCCAGACTAGCTTATAGCGGAAGGTTTCGGCAACTCTGTCAGGCGGCGCCGGACTCCTGGCCGCGCTCAGAGCGGGCAAAGTCGCGGGCTGCGGCAGTGCCTGCGGGAAAGCCGCTGCGATCGCTGTAGTCGCGCGGCTTGGTCCCCCTGCGAGAGTGGCGCGCGGTGACGCCTTTCGCACCGATGATGTCGAGCAAAGCGATGCCGGCGACCACGGCAAGCGCAATGCCCACGTTGTCGCGCTTTGGATTGTCATGCCGATAAGCTGACAGCAACGTCGCGATGTCCAGGCCGTCGCCAGCCACCCGGCTCCAAAGCCCAGCCTGCTTGTCCACGGAAAGCGAGAGTATGCCGCTGCTTATCTCCCGCGCCCCATAGGCTCGGATGAGATCTTGCTTGCCGCTCATGCCGAGCGCACCGGCAATCCGCTCGGCACCAACCAGCTCGACGACACCCAGCGCGATGCTGAACCAGCCGAGCTTGCGGGCAAGGCCATCGAAGGCATCGGCCACACTCGGCCCGGCCTGCAGCACTTTGGGATCGCCAGGCGATCGGGTGATGTTGGTGAGTTTAGCGACCACGTTCATGACGATTCCCTACGGTTTCAAAACAACTTTGATGCAGCTGTCCTGCTTGTCGCGGAACACCTTGTACATCTCGGGTCCCTGCTCGAGCCCGACGGTATGGGTGATGACGAAGGAAGGGTCGATCTGGCCGTCCACGATGCGGCGCAGCAGATCCTCGGTCCAACGGGTGACATGGGTCTGCCCCATGCGGAAGGTGAGGCCCTTGTTCATCGCCTGTCCCATCGGAATCTTGTCGACCAGCCCGCTGTAGACGCCGGGGATCGAGATCACGCCGGCCGGCCGGCAGACATAGATCATCTCGCGCAACACATGCGGTCGATCATTTTCCATCAGCATCAACTGCTTTGCGCGATCGTAGACGGTGTCGGGCTGGGCCAGCGAGACATGGCTTTCCATGCCGACGCAATCGATGCACTTCTCCGGGCCATTTGCGCCGGTGAGTTCCTGCAGCCGTTCGACGACACTTTCCTCGGCGAAATTAATGGTGATGGCACCGCCGGCCGCCCCCATGGAAAGCCGTTCCGGCAGGCAATCGATCGCCACCACCTGTTTGGCGCCGAGCAGCAGGGCACTGCGTATTGCCATCTGCCCGACTGGGCCGCAGCCCCACACCGCAACCGTATCCGTAGGCTCTATGTCGCACTGTGCCGCGGCCTGCCATCCGGTGGGAAAAATATCGCCGAGGAAGAGAACCTGCTCGTCGGTAAGGTTGTCAGGCACCTTTAGGTGCGTGGCGTCGGCGAACGGCACCCGCAGGTATTCCGCCTGTCCCCCGGGATAGCCGCCCGTCAAATGGGTGTAGCCAAACAGACCAGCGGTGGTGTGCCCGAACACCTTGTCGCCGAGGTTCTTCTTGCGGTTCGTACGTTCGCAAACCGAAAAGTTCTGTCTCTTGCACTGGTCGCACTCACCGCAGATTATGGTGAACGGTACGACAATGCGGTCTCCCTTCTTCAGAGCGCCGTTGACGCCCCTGCCGACCTCCACGACCTCTCCCATCATCTCGTGGCCCATAATGTCGCCTGGCAGCATGGCTGGCACGTAGTTGTGGTAAAGGTGAAGGTCGGAGCCGCAGATGGCACAACTCGTCACCTTGATAATCGCGTCCCGTTCATCCTCAATTTCTGGATCGGAGACCTGATCGCAGCGTATGTCTTCCTTACCGTGCCAGACCAACGCACGCATAGCCCGCTCCTCTGTTGGCAAGGTCGATCGGGACCCGCGCTTGGCAAGCGGGCCATGCTATTCATCGACCGTGCCCGCCGCCTGTCGAACCGCAATGGCCGACCTATGTTCCGGGAGCTTGAGAGAATATTTTGGGCCATTCCAAACGGCGCCTTCGCCTGACCGCGACTCGCTTGCCGCTCCGTCTGAAGTCGGCTCCTCAGTCTTGATGCAGCTACGGCATGTCTTCGTTGTTTGTGCCATGCACGTTGGAGCCGTGCAGGAGGGACTGGATTTCGTCTAGATCGATGTTGCCGTCACCATTCTCGTCGATGCTATTGAACATCCTGCCGACCGCGCTTTGAACCTCGGCCTCGGACAGTGACCTGTCGCCATCCGTGTCCAACAGGCCGAACATAAGTCGCATGCCGGCACCGCGCATCATTTGGTGACCACGGTGTCGAGCCATTCTGTGTCCTCTGCCCCAGTCGCCACGATTTCGCCAAAGGTCGCCATGCCGGCTAGCTTCATCGGGGGGGTCAGCATGCCCGTTGCGGTCGCCCTGGTCGTTGCGGCTATCTTCGTCACGGAAAGCTTCTTCAGAACCGCGATCCTGGTGCATCCTCTCCCGGACAGCTTGCTCAACCATCTGGCGGATTATTTCGCGTGTCTGTTCACCCCCCTGTCCGTTTGCGTTCGACCCGGCGCCGGGCTGTTCGGTCGCCGTCGTGGGTGCAGGCGTCGTGGGTGCCGGTGTTCCGCTTGACTGGGCGAGCGCCGGGGACGTGAGGGCTATGAAAGTGGCGGCGGCGGCCGTCGTGCTGTGTGGAAATCTCATGGCATGCCTCCATCGAACCATCGGCCGTGTTTGTTTGGGTCAAACTGGGGCTCGGTCTGATTGTTCCCTCAAGGGGATGAGGTCACGGCGAAGTTACAGGCCATGTGCCCGTGGGCGCAGGGCGACCACAACCAGAATGGTGGAGATGGTGATGGCATTCATGTCGTCGTAGCCGCCTTCTGGAATGGCGGAACGTGCCAAGGTGTTGCAGCGCTGTGGTGGAGCTTGCTTCGCTGCCGCGGCCTGCAGGGCGAGAGATCGCGCATCTCGATCTGCATCCACACGACTGGAAGCCAGAACAGGCCGGTAATGAGGTAAAGCAGGATCGAAAAGCGCAATCCACCCCTCGGTCGGCGAATAGGCGGAATGCCAGGCGAGGGCATGAGCCACCACCGCGGTTGCAGTGAACACGAATTCAGCGATCACGCGATGCGTGCGACCGTTACGATGGTCGCGGAATTTGCGGTCTGATGGGCGAGCAGCATGAACAAGGCGATGCCGGCCGGACGGCGAGTTGTTCGCAGACCGCCTCGGACGGTTCAGTGCAAGGATCAAATCCCCCTGCGCCGCTCATGGACGCAGCGCCAGCTCAGGAACCTGATCGGCGGGATCCGCGATGTTCATGGACCCGATTCCCGGCGGAAGTGCGGCATGTGGGCTGGATCGTTTGACAAGCGATCGGAATGTCAGGAAACCAGAGCGAGGCGGCGCGGCACAACCGGCGGCCAGCGCCTTGGCGAAGGTCACGCATGTCGACCTGCTGACCGCACGTCGGACAGATGTAGGAATATCCTTCTTGGGCTCGCCGCTGTAGAGCTTGCCGGGAATTGATCCACCAAGATCGGATTGCTCGTCATATCCATCGACTTGTCTCAAATGTTACCGAACTGTTCTGCGCATATTCCCGTCGCTCGGTCAAAGTCTAACGATCAGGGAAGCACATTGGAAAGCACATGCGGTAACGGTTGATTCAACCATTGCTGGTATGTTGGTGTGGGTGGCGGCTCCGACAGTTGGGCGGGCGCTTCAGTGCCGGAGCCGCCTGCGCAGTCCGGTTGGGGTTTGACCGCGCCGTCCTATAATGGGACAGCGCGGTCAACGATTCGTTAAAATGCTCCGGAGCTAATTAAACGTGTGCTAAATTGAATCGCAGTGTTGCGAGTCAGCTCATGCGTTTGAAGGTCATCAGGCTATCGCGCAGGAAGGGCGAGGCGGTGTTAGCCGTCAGTCATTCTATCTCACGCGCTGACGACCTCTGGCGCATTCCAAGTCATCAATTGTGACATCAGCCGTTGAATCGACGCCGGTCCAACCGCCTGCTTCGTATTCGTTTCGCCGGAACCACCGATAGCTTCGCCCGTTGCTAAGCTGCCCCGTGACACACGAAATCATCGATCACTGCTTGATGTATGGCTAGCGACGGTGACTCACCAAAGACATGAACTCAGAAAAGAAACCAACGAAAGCTGGACCGTGTTTAACGTGTTGACTGGGCAGCCAGCAGACCCGTGGGCGCTCCGGCTAAGCTATGCCCGGACTCTTGTTCGCCTCTTGAACGCTGTCGAGTTGAAGCGAAAGGTCACTCGAAGTGACCTCTAAATACGCACTGCTGAAACACATCGGGAGCCGTTGGCAAAGCCACCGTTCCGTGGTCACCTACCTGAGACTCTCGCCCGATAGCAGAGGGTGACGTGGCAAGGCTTGAGCGCCCAACCTATGCCTGCAGCATCAAGAATATGATCCTGCCAAGAGCGCCTAAGAGCAGGGCGAATGCGGCGAAAGATTGAATAAAGAAGCCGGGGTACCGCTTCAGCGGTGCCGACAGGTAACCGATGAAGTAGGCAATCCTTCCCATTATCCAAAGCAGTCCCAGTGCAGCCGCCCATGGCGCGCTCCAGTAGACCGCGAAAAGGCACATCGACGGAAGAAAGTCCGGCAGCCATTCGATCGAGTTTGAATTAGCGCGGATTGTCCGCTCAAGCAGCGGATCCCCAGTCATGGTCGGGGCGAGAACGCCCGTCCTCTTGTGGGTTCTGGCGACTGTCAGCGCCATGCCAAAAATCATTAGGCTGCAAAGCAGCGTCACAATAGCCACCGAGAAATACCGTTCCATGCCTGCCTCCTCTCGTCGCGGAACAGGCAGGCAAGCAAAGGTTGTCGCCATGTGAAGCAGGTCGGCCTGAAGCCCGTAGATAGCGCAAAAACGCGTCTCTGGAAATGAGCTACGAAGGGTGGTCGATCTACGGTCGCATCCAACGCGCCTTCGGCGACTATGATGACATCGCCGCGGTGACGGCAGAGCCGACGTTGTCAGAGCCCGGTGACGTGCCGATCTTCAGCGCGGGCGTGCCTCGCGCAATAGACCAGCTCACGCTCAGCATCCCGGCGCCGATAGATTTTTCCAGCCTCAATCTCTCCTATACGCATCTTGAAAGTGCCGAAGGCCAGAAGAGCCAGATCGTTGGCCTTTCCTACAGCCAACAGATATTCAAGCGAAGCAGCCTCTATGCCACTGCCTTTACCGACCTTGAGGATAGCGGCAGCTTTGGAGTCTTGGCCGGCCTATCGGTTCCGTTCGGTGACGATATCACCGCTTCCACGGGAATAGAGCAGGGACCGGACGGCCTGAATGTCGTCGCCGACATCGCCAAGTCGGAGCGGTTGGAAGACGGCAGCATTGGCTGGCGAGCACGAACCTCGGAAGGCGACACGCCCAACCGGTCGGCCGCAGCAAGCTATCGCGCGCGCTTCGCCCGCTTCGAGGCTGGCGTCCAACAATACGGGAAGGACGTGCGGGCAACTGCGCAAATGGATGGCGCGATTGCCGTGGCAGGCGGCGGGGTCTTTGCCACAAATCGCATAGACGATGCTTTCGCCGTGGTCGAAGTCGGCGCTCCTGATGTCGACGTCCAGTTCCAGAACAGGCCGGTGGGAAAGACCAATCGGCAAGGGCGCATCCTGGTCCCCGGGCTTAACTCCTACGAACCGAACACGGTCTCCATCGATCCAAAGAATCTGCCAGTGAATGCGGACGTTCCGGCAACCAAGGAAGTCGTGATGCCAGCCGATCGCAGGGGGGTCGTGGTGAAGTTCGGTGTTTCGGAAGCGCCCGAAGCAGCGGTCGTCACTCTGGTCGACAGCACAGGGACCCCTTTGGAAGCCGGCCTGAAGGGGCGCATGGAGGCTGGCTCCGAAGAGTTTGTCATCGGTTACGATGGTGAGGCGTACATTCGAGGCTTAAGCGCACAGAACACGGTCGTGATCGATCGTCTGGATGGCACCTCCTGCAAGGCCGATTTTTTCTACACGCCCGCACCCGGTCAGCAAGTCGCAATCAAGGACGTGGCATGCAGGTAAACATGGGAGAACGAATGCTCCGTCTTGTCATCTTCATGGCCTTTGCCATGTTTCCGTTGTCCGCTTTGGCGCAAAGCTGCAGCTTCAGCGTCTCGAACATGAATTTCGGGTTGGTTGACACCCTCTCGGGCAGTCAGACCAACACGACCGCGACCATCAACATGAATTGCAGCGGCATTGTCGGTCAGCGCATCCTGATCTGTGCGCATCTTGCGGCCGGCACAGGCGGCGCGTCGTCGGCGACGGCCCGCTAGATGTTTAGCGGAGCCAACGCACTCAACTATCAGCTCTATCCCGACTCGGCACGCAGCGTGGTTTGGGGTTCTTTTGCCTGGGCCTACGCTTCCCGCCCTCCGGCACTGGCATTGACCCCCAAATGTATTGGGCTCAGCCACTGGAACGGCGACTATTTATGGCGCCGTGGCCGGAGGGCAGGGAACCGTTCCACCTGGAACCTACCTTTCGACATTCTCCGGTGCGCAGATCGAATTTCGCTATCGCTATACCTCCGGCAGCAGTTGCAGTACCGCCTCCGGTACGGTGGCGGCTGATCCGACTTTCACCATCAATGCGACGGTCGCCGCCAACTGCCTTGTATCGACGCAGAACATCGAATTTGGATCAAAGGGGGTACTTGACGGCAATGTTGATGCCACCGGCCAGGTCTCAGTCACCTGCACACCAGCAGCGGCCTACACGGTCTCGCTGAATGGCGGCACGACAGGATCGCCGCCGACAACTCGCAAGATGTCGAAAGGCGTGGAAACAGTGACCTATGGCCTCTGCAAGAATGCTGATCGAACTCAGCCTTGGGGCGACGCTTCCGTGCCCGGCAGCACAGTGCCGGGAACTGGAACTGGGGTCCCGCAAGTCTTCACGGTTTATGGTCGCGTCCCGCCGCAGGCTACTCCTTCCGCAGGCGTATACACCGACACGGTTGTCGTCACTGTGACCTATTGAGCGATGAAGGCCTTTCCGACAAGACCTTGGTCCGAATTGACATTTACCTGACCCGCTCGAATGATCCGGCCAATGCAGGGGCAGGGATCATGCTGGTAACAAGCATCGCGAACGGCACCTTCGAGCCGGAGGAACTGTCTCTTCTCCAGGGGCTGTTCGATATGCTTTGTGAGCTGCGCGGCATTAACCGCGAAAGCCCCGAAGCTACGACGGCTGCCGAAAGCCTGATTGCACGTTACAAAGCCGGCCTTCGCGGCGATGAACTTTTTCTATCGGTCGCGCCGGAGTAGCTGCTGCTCCAACTCTCTTCAGGCAATCCATCGGGAACCATTAAGGTCACAAAGGGGTTGGGCTCGGTCTAACCGTGCGGGCCAACCATGCAAGAGCTTTCTCCCGAGCAACAGCAGGCTACATCGCGTCTCATTCGGTCGTGGATTACTTCAGAGACGCTGCGCCATCAAATCCGCCAACTGCTGGGAGGTCCAGCAGATTGGGATGTGACCGAGCAGCATCGGTCCATGCTTGACGAGCTGGATCGGAAGCTGAACGAATGACCCATGGCACAGCAGCGGTACGACTTTAAGGCAAGAGCCAGGTGGAAGCTGGACGGTGTTCGACGTGTTCACCGGCCTGGCGGCTGATGCGTGGGGCGCGCCGGCTGAAGGTCTGGACATGGGACATGCCGACGATCTGGTTGGCCTGCGAACGGCATTGACCTGAACCGTAGGGTCGCCCGGGGTGACTTCTAACCGTTGCTTCAATCTTCCCGCCGACCGCATCGACAGATGGTGATTTGGCAGGCTCGCCTATCGTGCTCTCTACCCGCTGCAGGATCGTATCGAGGGGCTCCGCGACCAGGATCTCGGCGAGCGGTCGATAGACGAATCGCAGGGACTCGGCGCGAGCAGACAGCTGAAGGCCCTTGCGATCCTCGGATTTGACTTCGCCGCGTCGGGAGTAACCCGTCCTTTCAGCGTGCGCAGCCCAATGGTAACTCCTGGGCGTCTTGCTCCCAGCGCTACAGCTCGAACCGCAGTTGACGTTGATCCGGCGGCAACACATCGCCTAGCGACGAAGCGTGACGCCATTCGGATGAGTTTCATGCCGCCCGTTCGCCAGGCGCTTCAATTGCCAAAGGGGGTGCGGTTCTATGTCAAAAGGGTAGGTCGGCACGATCAGATTACCAAGCAAGGGTGACGGTGACCGTGCCGACCGGCACTGGTCATAAGGAGGGACCCAAACAACCAGATCTACAAACTACGCGCAAAACGGTAATCCCGCAACTAAGCCCCATGGCCTAGGCTGCCCGTCAGGGCCATTGCGCGATAGCACCATAGGCACCAGAGTTGGGTATATATTAGCTTGTGCTTGCGGCGGCCCACCCC
>NZ_RZQP01000192.1:0-12024 GCF_003998165.1 Mesorhizobium sp. M7A.F.Ca.US.007.01.2.1
TGCCGACGGTGGCGCCGTCCCTGACGTAGACGATGGCGTTGGACTTGACGTGCTTGGCGATGCGGAAGGCGAATTTCAGGTCGGCCATTTCGACCGGCGTCGGCGCCCTCTTGGTCACCACTTTCAGTTCGAGGTCGTCGACGACAGCGTTGTCCCGGCCCTGGATGAGCAGACCGCCGGCGACGGATTTGACCGTCGTGCCCGGCGTGCGCGGATCCGGCAGCCCACCGGTGACCAGCAGGCGCAAATTCTTCTTCGCCGCGACGATGGCCGCTGCCTCGTCAGTGGCGCCGGGCGCTATGATGACTTCGGTGAAGGTTTTTACGATCTCTTCCGCCGCCTCGGCGTCGAGGGTGCGGTTGACCGCGACGATGCCGCCGAAGGCCGAAACCGGGTCGCAGGCGAGCGCCTTGGCGTAGGCGGCTTTCAGCGAGGTGCCTTCGGCAACGCCGCACGGGTTGGCGTGCTTGATGATGGCGACGGCGGCGGAACGCGCCGGATCGAACTCGCCGACCAGCTCGAAGGCGGCGTCGGTGTCGTTGATGTTGTTGTAGGACAGCTGCTTGCCCTGCAACTGACGCGCCGTGGCGACGCCCGGCCGCTTGTCGCCATCGATATAGAAGCCGGCGCTCTGATGCGGGTTCTCGCCATAGCGCATCACCTCGACCAGCCTGCCGCCAAAGGCACGCCACGTCGGGTGTTCGATCTCGAGCGCTTCGGCGAACCAGCCGGAGATCGCCGCGTCATAGCTGGCGGTGCGGGCGAAGGCCTTGGCGGCCAGCTTCTTGCGGAAATCCAGCGACAGCGAGCCGATGTTCATCTCCAGCGCGTTCAGCACCGAGGCATAGTCGCCGGGATCGGTGACGATGGCGACATAGGCGTGGTTCTTGGCCGAGGCGCGGATCATGGCCGGGCCGCCAATGTCGATGTTCTCGACGATCGATGCGTAGTCGGCGCCGGAGCGGCGGACCTCCTCGAACGGATAGAGATTGGAGACGACGAGATCGATCGGCTCGATGCCGTATTTGCGCATTGCCGCTGAATGCTCCGGATCGTCGCGCACGCCAAGCAGCGCGCCATGCACGCCGGGATGCAAGGTCTTGACGCGGCCATCCATGATCTCGGGAAAGCCGGTGAGCTCGGAGACGTCGCGCACCGGAAGGCCCGCGTCAGAGATCGCCTTTGCCGTGCCGCCGGTCGAGACCAGCTCGACGCCTGCGGCTGCCAGCGCCTTGGCGAAATCGATGAGGCCGGTTTTGTCGAAAACGGAGAGCAGGGCGCGGCGCACGGGAACCAGGTCTGGTGCGGGAATGTTCTTGGCGGCGACGGCCATGGGCTGGCGGCCTTTCACGACTGGTGTGGTGGATGCCCGCGCCCGTAGCACATGCCGCCCGGAAATCAAACCGGCGGTCAGGTAGGTCAGTTGTTTTCCGGATAACCGGCGATGCTGGTGCGGGTCAGCTGCCAGTGGACTTCGGCGATTTCCGAGGCCTTGAAGGCAAGCACGATCTGGCGGCTGCGGCGCGGGCCGCCAAGACCGGCGAAATAGATCGATTCCTCGACCTCCGGCACCACTTCGGCCGATGTGAACACCCAGGTGTCGGCCTGATCGGCGGCCAGCACCAGGCGGTCATGCTCGTCCTGCAAAAGGTTGACATCGGGATGAACGTGGAAGCGGACGGTGACGAAGTCGCGGCCATTGTTGCGGATCGCGGCACTGCCGGGGCGCTGGAAGCGGTCCCGGCCGGCCAGCACATTGCCGTTCGACGACAGCTTCAGCTCGCGCTCATGCAGGAAACCAAAGCGCGCGACATAGCCGTCATGGCGGGCGATGAAACCCTGAACGCCTTTCTGATCGGTGCGCTTGCACTGCACATGCTGCGGGCCGCCGATCAACGGCGAACCGAGCAGGTCGTTGACGCGCAACGAGTGGCTGAAGCGCGCCGACGAGGTGTCGTTGATGGTGGCGGTCGAGTGCGCGGCGGTGGCGCGCGCCAGCGGCCGGAATTCAGCCGCGCCGTAGGTGTCGATGCCGGCATTGACGATGTAGTGCTGGCGCCCGGACGACAGTTCGAAGGCAAGGCAGCTGGCATGTGCGGCATTGGACACGTCGACCGGCGGCGGCGGGCCGGTGTCGGCGATGACCGTGGTGCCGCCCATAGACAGGCGCTCATAGCCGGAATGCGGCGCATGCAGCAGCGGCGCGCCAGCGGTGTCGTCGTGGCGCAGGATGGTGGCGATGCGGTCGTGGATGGTGGCGCCCATGCCGTTGAAGCGGGCGAGGCTGCCATCCTGATGGCGGAAGAAGCGCAGCGCCGGCAGCATGCGGTCGATGGCGCCGATCAGCGCCTGCGGCGGCGTTTCCGCCTGGTTGGCATAGGTCTGGCGCAGCGGCAGAAGGTCGGCGAGGATTTCCAGGACGACCATCGGATTGCGCGAAATGTGCCCGCCATCGGCGAGGATCTGGCGGTCGAGTTCCTCGGCAAGGTTGCGGGTCGCGCCACGCAGCGCCGATGCCGGCGCCGGCAGGGACAAGGCAGCGAAGGCGAGCGCGATGCGGGCCCGCAGCCTGTCCTTGCCGTCGGGCATTTCGCGCGCCATCGACCTGAGATAGCGGATCTGCATGGCAACCGACTTCAGGAAGGCGCGGTAGAAAGGGAACTCGGCGCCCTGCAATACGACCGAGGAGTGCTGCAACCAGGCGATGATGCGCTTGGCCGTCGTGCCGGGCTCCCAGGCGATGCCGGAAATATGGCTGCCATGCATGGTGATCCAATCGGAGACCAGGGCGCGGGCATTGGCAGCGGCAAGCTCCGTGCCGGCGGCGCGCATATGGCGCAGCCAGCGAAAGCCGTGCAGCGTCTTCTGCCACCCGTGATTGGGCACGTTGATCTGGAAAGGCGACTTGCCGCCGGTCTCGACCAGATGCCCCGACAGGGGATAGCGGCCGTAATAGATCTCGAGTGCGATCTGCGGGTCGGCGAGGCGCAGGTCCGGCGGTGCGATCAGCACACGTTCCGGCGTGCGGCCGGAATAGCGCCAGCGATAGACAGGCCCGGCGCGCAGGCGCCGGCGCGTTTTGCGCCAGAACTCCTTCGCGACAAGCGTCCACAGACGCGTCGTGCTGCTGGCAGCCAGTGCCAAAACCCCTCCTGATCGTCCTCTACCCCGGCGCCGAGTCTACATGATTGCACGATTCGTGCGAAGGCGAATTCCACGAGCCCGGGCCGGTTCACCTGCTTCTGCCCCCGGTCCTGCCTAAAAAAGGCAGCAAATCCGGCAGTTCAAGCCCTAGCCGGCTCGCCGCATGCGAGCGGCGAAGAAGCCGTCGAGGCCTGAGCGTTCCGGCGCGCCGAGGTCCAGGTCGGCGGGCGTGGTGCGCAGCGTGCCTTGCGGCGTCAGGAATGGAGCGATGCCGGCGATCTCGCCTTGCAGCAGCGGATCATTGGTGATTTCAGGCGTGCCGGCGAGAAAGGCGCGACAGAGATCCTCGCCTTCGAGCGGATCGAGCGAACAGTTGGAAAAGACGATCCTGCCGCCGGGCTTCACCAGCGTCACAGTGCGGGCGAGCAGCCTGCGCTGCAGGTCGGCCAGTTTTTCGACATCGGCAGAAGTCTTGGTCCATGGCACGTCGGGGTGCCGCCGCACCGTGCCGGTCGACGAGCAGGGCGCGTCGAGGAGAACGGCGTCGAACAATTCCTTCGGCTCGAATTTGAGCAGGTCGGCCTGGACGATCTCGGCGGACAGGCCGAGGCGCTCGAGATTCTGCGTCAGCCGCGCAAGCCGGTTTTTTGACGTGTCGACGGCGGTGACCTTCGCGCCGGCAACGATCAGCTGCGCGGTCTTGCCGCCGGGCGCGGCGCAGAGATCGGCAACCCGCAATCCCGTGACATCGCCGAACAGTCGGGCGGGCAGGCTGGCCGCGGCGTCCTGGACCCACCAGGCGCCCTCGGCAAAGCCAGGCAATTCGGTGACAGGACCGACAAGATTCTCGACCCGCACCGTGCCGGTCGGCAGGACGATGCCGCCGAGTTTTTCGGCCCAGAGTCCGGGATCGGCCTTGACCGAGAAGTCGACCGGCGCCTCAACGCGGTGCGCTTCGAGGATCTGTCTGGCCTTTTCGTTGCCGTAGGTAGTCTTCAGCCTGTCGGAAAACCATTCGGGCGCCTCGTCGGTGGCGGCAAGGGCGGCAGGCAATTCCGTTTCCTTGGCCCGTGCCAGTGTGCGCAGCACGCCATTGACGAGGCCGGAGAACCGCACCGTGCGCGGATCGGACTTGGCATGGGTCACCGCAATGTCGACGGCGGCGCTGTCGGGAATATCGAGGAACAGGATCTGTGCGGCCGCCACATGCAATATGTGCGACAGCGCCGTGGCATTGGGCGGCAGCGGCTTTTCCAGGCGCCGCGCCAAGAGCCCCGATATGGTCATGCGATAGCGCAGCGCGGTGACCAGAATGGCGCGGACAAGGCCGCGATCGCGCAAATCGAGCGCCTTGTATTGCGGGTGGCCGTTCTCGTGATCGGTCAGCCCGTCAAGCGGTGTCCTGGCATCGATGACGGCGGCCAGCAGGCGGGCCGCTGCCTTGCGCGCGGCGAGACCGGCGACGAAGTCGCCGCCGTCCCTGTGTTCCTGATCACCTGAAACCGTGCGTCGAGGTCCTCTGTCCGCCACGCTCACGACCACCGGCCCCTGGGCCCGGTCGGATTGCGACCCCATGGGTTGGATTTGGGCTTGGCGGGCTCCGCCGGCTGCTCGGGCCGTGCTGTCTGATCCCACGGGCCGGATGGCCGCAGTTCGTCCGCCTGGCGTGGCGTTGGGGCCTGGCGCGGTGCAGCCCGGGTTTCGCTGCCGGCCATGTCGCGCGCCATCGCCTGCAAGGCTGCAATGCGGTTCTCAGTGGCGGGGTGGGTGGAGAACAGGCTGTCCATGCGCTCGCCGTGAAGGGGATTGATGATGAAGAGATGCGCGGTCGCGGGATTGCGCTCGGCATCGGGGTTGCGGATGCGTTCGGCGCCGCGGGCGATCTTGTCAAGCGCCGATGCCAGCCAGAGCGGGTGTCCACAGATTTCGGCGCCACGTCGGTCGGCCTCGTATTCGCGGGTGCGGCTGACCGCCATCTGCACGACCATCGCGGCAAAGGGCGCTACGATCATCGCCGCCAGCACGCCGACAAAGCCGAACGGATTGTTGTCGCGATTGCCACTGAAAAAGAAGGCGAAATTGCCGAGCATCGAAATGGCACCGGCAAAGGTGGCGACGATCGTCATGGTCAGCGTGTCGCGGTGCTGCACATGGGCGAGTTCGTGCGCCATGACGGCTGCGACCTCTTCAGGCGTCAGCGCCTGCAACAGGCCGGTGGAGGCAGCGACCGCCGCGTTCTGCGGGTTGCGGCCGGTGGCAAAGGCGTTCGGCTGCGGATTGTCGATCAGGTAGGTCTTCGGCATGGGCAGGCCGGCCTGTTTGGCGAGCGACTGGACGATGGCGTAATATTCGGGCGCGTTCTTCTCGTCGACCTCGACGGCACGGTTCATCGACAGCACCATCTTGTCGGCATTCCAGTAGCTGAACAGATTGGTGCCGGCGGCGATCAGCAGCGCGATCATCATGCCGCCGGTTCCGCCGATCAAAAAGCCGACGCCCATGAACAGCGCGGTCATCGCGGCAAGAAGCATGGCGGTGCGAAGTGTGTTCATCGTCTGCTCCTGTCCAGGTGATAGCGAAAAGGGGTCGATCCGCTTCGTCTCATCGCTATATGATGGGAAACACCAGTTCCCGTTTCAATCCGCTGGAAATATCGCATGAACGACGAAGCCAGTAAAACCGATGCCGAGCTTGCCCATGATGTCGAGCCAAAGGCGCTGACGCCGGAAGCCAGACGTGCGCTCGCGGAAGCCGAAGCAAGGCGTGTAAAGTACCTGGAAAAGGAAGCCTCGGCGCCGAAGGAAATCGGCGGCCGCGGCGGCAAGGAGCCCGGCCGCTACGGCGACTGGGAGGTAAAGGGCCTGACCAGCGATTTCTAGACGCGGCCTAGGCGGCGTTGCGCTGCGGCTCGAGCGCGATCCAGCCACGCTCGTCGACGGTGATGCCCACCATGTCGTAGCCCGCGATCGCGGCGTGTTGCGTTGGCAAGGGGTGCTTGTGCGTGGCGCTGATGACCATGACCGCCGCGCCCGCCGCTTCGGCTGCCGCTATGCCGGCCGGGGCATCCTCGAACACGAGGCAGTCGCGCGCGTCGAAGCCGAGCCGTTCCGCGCCAAGCCGGAAGCAATCGGGCGCCGGCTTGCCGCGGGAGACATCTTCCGCTGCGACGATGACGGCCGGGACGGGGATGCCCGCGGCCTTCATGCGCAACAGCGCCAGCTCACGTGGGGCGGAGGTTACGATCGCCCAGCGTTCGGGCGGCAGCGAATCGAGAAATGCCACGGCGCCGGCGATCTGGATAATGCCTTCGAGATCGGCCGCCTCGGCCTTCAGCAGCAGATCAGCCTCGTGTGCCGGGTCGACGCCCGGCAGCGCCAGGCCGGTGATGGTCTCGATCGCGCGTACGCCATGGATCGTCGGCAGGAAGGCAGCGACGTCGAGGCCCTGGCGGCGTGCCCAATCGCTCCACACCCGTTCCGCCGAGGCGATGGAATTGATGAGCGTGCCGTCCATGTCGAAGAGGAAGGCCGCGAATTTTCTGCTTGAATACATGATTTTCCTTGAGTCCGGGGAGCGCTGGTGGGGTTGCCGAACCTAACGTCTCGACCGCGGCAGGGGAAGACACGGGGTGGGCTTTTCGATCGGCCCAGGGAACCACGGTATCCTCCGGGCGTTTGGGAAGGACTGCTTCTCACAAGATCGAAGGGGGGACCAACGATGCTGATCCGGCTCGGCTATGAAATCGCCATCGAATGCGTAGCCGCCACGCCGGTGATTTCAGTGCTCGAGATCCATCGGGACAGGCAGGCTGATATCAAGCGGCAGACGCGGGTGCTGACCTCGCCCGCGGTGCCGACAAGGCTGTACCACGATCTGCATGGCAATGCCTGCCGGCGCTTCACAGCGCCCGCCGGTGGTTTTCGCATCCTGTACGACGCGGTCGTCGAGGACAGCGGCGAGACGGACGAGGTAAACACGCTGGCCAGGGAAGTGCCGGTGGCGGACCTGCCGGACGAAGTTCTCGGTTATCTCCTGGGCAGCCGCTATTGCGAGACGGATCATCTGAGCAGCCTGGCCTGGCAGCTCTTCGGCGACATTCCGTCCGGCTGGGCGCGCGTGCAGGCGATCGTCGACTATGTCCACAACCGGCTGTCGTTCGGCTATGGCTATGCGCGCTCGACCCGCACGGCGGCTCAGGCGCATGAGGAACGCGTCGGGGTCTGCCGCGACTTCGCTCATCTGGCGATCACGCTTTGCCGCTGCATGAATATTCCGGCACGCTATGTGAACGGCTATCTCGGTGATATCGGCGTGCCAGCCGATCCGGCACCGATGGACTTTTCGGCGTGGCTGGAAGTGTTCCTCGACGGCAAATGGTACACGTTCGATCCTCGCCACAACACGCCAAGAATCGGCCGCATCGTCATCGCCCGCGGCCGCGACGCCACCGACGTGCCGCTGCTGCATAGTTTCGGCGCCCACCGGCTCAGCCTGTTCAAGGTATGGACCTATGAACAGGAAGGCAATCTGTTCAACCCGCCCTACCACGGTATCGACAGGACCGTCGGCGCACAGATGCTGGCCTAACGGTATGTCGATTCAGGTGAGGCCGGTCTGCAAATGACGGCTTTCTGCGCTTCCGGTGCTCACGGACCAAATGTCCGCTCCGCTCCGGTTCTCGAAAGCCATCATTTTCGACCTGGCCTGACCTGAATCTCAACACCCCCTTGAGGCGCGGCCAAAAGCGGCCCTGGTTTTCAAACGTGATGGCGCTTTGGTCTTTCGACGGCCGGAGGCGTTGGATCCGATCATTTCGCGCCCTGCAGTCTCGGGACAACTGGCCCGCTTCGGCACACGGACCCTGTCCCGCAACAGGACGTCATCGGGATTCCGTGATTGCTTCGTCTTGAGCATGGTAACCGGCTCGTAAACGCAGCCGCGGCCGCGCTTTTCTGTTTACCAGTCATTCACCTTTGCGGAGCTTGAAGCCGAACAAAAACAATGATTTGGCGGCAAGCGGCCGGCCTTCTGCCAGCCAGCGGCGTCATCCGGCGGGAATCCTGCATTGCCCTGTCCGCGGCGACGAGGCCGAGGCGAATGGAGGCTGTAGGATGCGGAATTACGGGGGTCTTGTTCACGCGATCGGCGGGTTCGCCAGGGATCGCGGTGGAAATTTCGCAATCCTGTTCGGCCTCAGCGCCTCGGTCTTGGCGCTGGCTGTTGGCTTCTCGGTCAACGTATCGCAGCTCTACAATGCCAGATCGAGCCTCCAAGGCGTCGTCGACGCCGCGGTCACATCGACGGCACGCGACCTAACGACCGGCGCCATCAAGGAAGCCGATGCCAACAAATCGGTGCAGGCCTTTCTCGACGCCAACAGCCAGGCAGGCATTCTGCAGGCCGACCAGATCGTACTCGACAGGCTGATCGTCAACAGGACCGCCAAGACGGTCCAGGCTGACGCCCATGTCGATGTCGGGCTGTATTTCCCGATTTTTGGCACGGGCGACATGAAACGCGTCGCCGCCTCCACGACGGCGCTCTATTCGGACAAGACCGTCGAAGTGGCGATGATGCTCGACATAACGGGGTCGATGGCCAAGCGCGGCAAGGTCGACAAAATCGGCGATCTGAAAACAGCTGCAAAAAACGCCGTCCAGACGATGCTGCAGAAACAGGATCCGCAGAACCCCCGCATCCGCGTCGCGATTGTGCCTTATGCATCTGGCGTCAACGCCGGCAAGCTGGCGGAAAACGTCTATGCCGAAAAACAAGCCAGCACTGAGCTCCCACCCGTCGCCGGCAGTCCGCTTCTCGTCGCCAAGACGGGCAAAAATCTGCTGCCGTCCTTCAGCGACTACATCTCCATTGTCGGCGCGGCGATGCCACGCCCCGACAATTGCGCCACCGAGCGCAAGGACAAGAACGGCAACGCGGATATGAGCGCCGACGGCCCGGATACTGTCCGCACCGACGGGAACGGCAAGAAATACTATGCTCTGGTCAACCGGGACGATCATCTCGGTGACGGGGACATGAACAGGTGCCCTGATGCGAAAGTGATCCCGCTGACCGCCGATTCCGATGCCTTGCTTGAATCGATCGAGGACTTCCGGGCCAATGGGTTTACGGCCGGCGCGATCGCCATTCAGTGGACCTATTATATGCTGTCGCCGCAATGGCGCACTGCGATCAGGAATGCCGGTCTTGGCAAGGGTGCCTCGGATGCCGATCCGAAGAAGATCGCCAAGGTCGCGATCCTGATGACCGATGGCCAGTTCAATACGGCCTTCGCCGGTGCTGGGGACAGCTACAACAGGCAGGGCACCCTTGCGCGCGGCAACGCCGAAACGCTGTGCGACAACATGAAAAACGACGGCATCGAGATTTTCACCATCGGCTTCGATCTGGACGACAAGGATATGTCGACAACCGAGCGGGACCAGGCAAAGGCGGTGCTGAAGGATTGTTCGTCGAAGGATACCTCCGCCGCCAAGAGGCATTTCTTCGACGTGTCCACCGGAGCCGAATTGGACGACGCCTTTCAGGAAATCATTCGCAACACCGAAAAGATCGCATTGACCCAGTAGTCTGGTCCGCAAACGGAAAAGGCCGCCGCTTCTTTCGAAGCCGGCGGCCTTCCGTGTTTCCGTCCGTGGCGCGGCCCATGGCGATGACCTATCAGGTCAGCCGCCGCGCATTTCGCGCCTTAACGGGAAGACTGCTTCCCGAAAGTGCAATCCGCTGAGGCCACGTTCTGGAAAACGAAATCACTCGACATCGGATCACCTCCTTTCGATTTGTTGAACACATACTCATGATGGGGTGCATTGCAGCAAAAGACAAGGTGCAGGTCTGAAATTAACCAAGGGGCGGGCCTGGTGCGGGCCGGCTTGCGATTGCCAGGCCGACCGGGCAAACTTCTGCCCCTGAGCCAGCATTCGGAGGAATCGCATGGAGGCAGCCGAAAAGGCCGCTCGCATCGTTCGAACGGTGATCGAAACATTGAAGCCGGGTTTTGCGGTCAGGCTGTGGACCGGGGAGCGGATAGGCCCCGCCACTGGTCCGGTGCTCACCATCAACGACCAGGACATCGTCTGGCAGATCGTGAAGCGACCGTCCCTGTCGACGCTGATCGAGATGTGGATTTCCAAGACCATCGACATCGAAGACGGGACGATCTTCGATTTTTATGCCCTGCCGTCGCAAGGCAAGCTCAGAACCAAGCTCAAGTCGCTGCCGAAAATGGCGATCCTGCGCGACCTGCCTTCCGTGCTTTTGGCACGCAAGCAGATGAGCGCGCGGACCGATCTGTCGGGGCGCAATCCCTATGTCAGCGGTTCGAGCCAGGAGGCGATCCAGCATCACTATGACATCTCGAACGCCTTCTACCGGCTCTTTCTCGACGAGCGCATGGTCTATAGCTGCGGCTACTTCAAGGATTTCGCCAATGGCATCGACGAGGCCCAGGTCGACAAGCTCGACCACATCTGCCGCAAGCTCCGGCTGAAACCGGGCGAACGACTGCTCGACATCGGCTGCGGCTGGGGCGCCATGCTGATCCATGCGGCAAAGAACTACGGCGTCGTCGGCCACGGTGTGTCGCTGTCGCAGGCGCAGACCGAGCTGGCCCGCGAACGCATTCGCGCCGAGGGGCTGGAGGACCGCATCACCATCGAGATCAAATCCTATGCGGAACTCACCGGCAGCTTCGACAAGATCTCGTCGATCGGCATGTTCGAACATCTCGGGCTCGCCAACCATGCGACTTATTTCAAGACCATTCATCGCCTGCTGAAGCCGGGCGGCATCTATCTGCACCACGCCATCACCCGGCGCAGCAAGGGCGACATCAAGAAGACCTTGCGCAAGGGGCCGGAGTTCAAGGCGCTGCTCAAATATATCTTTCCCGGCGGCGAACTCGACACCATCGGCATGACAACAGGCAATCTCGAGGCGCATGGTTTTCTCGTCTACGATGTCGAGAACCTGCGCGAGCACTATGCCCGCACCTGCAGGCTGTGGGCCGAGCGGCTGCAGGCCCGCTTCGATGAGGCAATCGCCGAGGTGGGCGAGGCCAGGGCGCGGCTATGGCTGCTTTACCTGACGGGCTGTTCGATCACCTTCGAGCGCGCATCGGCACAGATTTTCCAGACCGTCGTGACCAAGCGCGCGCGCGGTCCAAGCGGCCTGCCGCCGACACGGGCGGATCTGTATCGATAGCTTACAGGAAGCGCATCGCGTCGCCGACTTCGACGCGCGCCGGCCTGTCGACCGTGCAATAGACGCCGAGATTATGGGCGTTGTGACGGACCAGGTTGCGCAGGATCGCCGGATCATGGTCGAAGCCATCCTGGGCGACAATGGTGAAACCGCAGCGGCGGCAGGGTTCCGAGATGGTCAGCAGGAGATCGCCGACGGCAAGCTTGCGGCCGATCCATTCCGTTTCGGGAAACGAGCCTTCGATGGCCGCCATGTCGACAACGATGTTGGGGCGGAAGCGGCGCGGGTCGGCGACCCCTTCCGGGTGCAATGCTTTCAGGCGTGCCAGCGAAGCCGTGGTCAATAGATGAATCGGCGCCTTGCGGTAGCGCTCCGCGGTCAGCGGGCCGGAATAGTCAGGCCCGGCATTCTCGCGGCGAAACGGACGGAGCGAGGCCTCGAAGCCGAGATAGGCCGACACCGCGCGGTCGCTCTCGATGCTTGGCGCGGCCAGCCAGTCGCCCTCGGGAACGGCAATCTCGAGTTCCAGGGTCGGCGACAGCCGGGTGCGGATGCGCGGCACCTTGTGCCATTTCGCGTCGCGGTCCGGTCGTGCGATCTCGTTGTCGGACACGTCGACAAGGCCGAACAGGCGGTCGCCGTCGATGCTCTCGACGT
>NZ_RZQP01000193.1:0-12023 GCF_003998165.1 Mesorhizobium sp. M7A.F.Ca.US.007.01.2.1
GCACCGGCGTGGTGGTGACGAGGCGCGGGTCGAACAGGCCCGCGGCCTCCATCGCCGCGCGATAGCCGGCAAGGCGCCGCTGCGAACGCGGATCCATGCGCGCGCCGATGAAGCCGATGCGGCGATAGCCGGCCTCGATCAGATGCTCGGTCGCCGCCCTCCCGCCATCGAGATGCGAGAAGCCGACCATCATGTCGACCGGATCGGGACCGGTTTCCATCACCTGCACCACAGGGCAGCCGGCACTTTCCAGCAGCTTTCGCGAAGCCGGCGTCTGATCGATGCCGGCGACGATCAGCGCCGCTGGCCGTTGCGAACCGAACAGCTGCAGCAGCCGCTCTTCCTCGAGGCCGGAATAGTGGGTGTTGCCAAGCTGGATGCGGAACGGGCTGGCCGACAGGCTGTCATAGATGCCGCGCACCACCTCGGCGAAGACGTTGTTGGTAAGCGACGGCACCAGCACGCCGAACACCTCGGCGCGCGCCGAGGCCAGCGCCCGGGCATTCGGGTCCGGCACGTAGCCCAGTTCGTCGACGGCGGCCTGGATCTGGCGGCGCAGCTCTTCGGACACACGCTCCGGCTCGCGCAGGGCGCGCGACACGGTGATGGCGCCGACGCCGGCCTTGCGCGCGACATCCGCGATGGTCGGGCGGCCGCCGCCCCGGCGCGTGCGCAGCTTGGTCAAAATCGAGTCCTCGCAAGATACAGATCGGAAGCCATCGCGCCCGCAGCCGTCATATGTTGTCAAAGTGGGATATTTATCCGCGCGCTTCCTTCTCGACGCTAGGTCAATGTCCGCTCCCCAAAGAGAAAAATCAGCAGAGAAAGAAGACCAAACGAGACTAAAAATCCGGCCCATGCTCCAAACAGGAGCTTGCGAAGCGATCGGAATTCGTCAGCAACAAGAAATCTGTTGAAACGGCTATTCCTGCGGCCGGCTCGCTCGCTCCAACCAAGTGATCTTTCCTCAGTAGTGTCTACAAGCGCCCCGGTTCTGCCGAGCACCAGGATAATCGAATAGAAAATTGCGGCGGCGCCTGCGAGGCATCCCGCGGTGCAGGCCCACACCGCTATTGTTAGAAGAATGGGCTTACCGTGAAGATCGAGATGCATTTTGTGCGCCCGGAATAAGGCTTAAGCTGCAACCGTCAATGATCGCCGCGACCGCCACAATAACAGAACGATAGCCAGTATATTCAAGATATTCCAGGCAATGCCGTTCAGGAACGCAGCCGCATAAGAGCCGGTCAAATCGTAGATCCAGCCCGACATCCAGCCGCCGATCGCCATGCCGAAGATGGTCGCCATCATGACGATGCCGATACGCTGGCCGGCCTCTCTGGCCGGCATGTAATCGCGCACGATGATCGCGTAGCAAGGCACGATGCCGCCCTGCGACAGGCCGAACACCAGTGACACCACATAGAGCGAGGCAAGCCCGTCGAACGGGATGTAGAACAGCAGCGACAGGCACTGCAGGACCGAGCCGATCATCAATGTCCACACGGCGCCGATACGGTCGGCGAGGAAGCCGGACGCCAGCCGGCTGACGACGCCGCCCGCCATCATGATCGACAGCATGTCGGCGCCATGTGCGACGCCGTAGCCAAGGTCCATGCAATAGGCGACGATATGCACTTGCGGCATCGACATCGCCACGCAGCAGCCGAGCCCGGCGACGACCAGCAGCACCTGCAAGGCCGCCGGCGACAGCGAGATCGGCTGCACCGACCGGCTTCCGGGCGAACCCGCGACGGCCGCCTCCGGGGCACCGCGCCGCAGCATCAGCACCAGCGGCACCATTGTCACCAGGCAGAAGATGCCGATTGCCGCATAGGTGAAGCGCCAGCCCTCCGCCTTCATCAGCGTCGGCATGATGGTCGGCCACAACGCCCCGGCAAGGTAATTGCCGGCCGCCGCCGCCGTGACCGCAACACCGCGACGGCGGTTGAACCAGTGCGAGATATCGGCGATCAGCGGCCCGAAGATCACCGACGTGCCGATGCCGATCAGCACCCCCTGGGCAAGCGTGAATTGCAGGATCGAGGTCGACAGCGCCGCGAGCAGCAGGCCCGCGGAAAGCGTAATCGAAGAGATCAGCGCCGGGATCCAGTAACCCATCCGGTCGATGGCGCGGCCGACCAGCACGTTGCCGGCGGCGAAACCGACCATGGTCGCCGTGTAAGGCATGGACGCCGCGGCGCGGTCGACGCCGAACTCGGCCTGCACGGCGGGCAGCACGACGACGACAGCCCACATGCCCACGGCGCCGATCGTCGCCAGCAGCATCGAGATGGCAAGCCGCATCCAGGCATAGGAGCTGTCGATGCCGGGGCCGGGCTGGAGGCTGTCGGTTCGGGTCAAGGCGTTTCCTGTCGGCGGTCTCGGAGATCGGCTGCCGTTTGCGCCACTATCGGCGCATTCTCAGGCCGCAGCAGCGCCACAGCGGGCAAATCCGTGGCTCCAGAGCCAGGGCGGAACCGATGCCGATGTGCGGAGTTTCCCGGCAACCACCCCGCAAAGGAGTCCTGCGATGACCGCCACCAGGAAAAAATGGTCGGCCGAGGTGACCGAGCACAGCAACGCAATGGATCTTGAGGATCACGTCTTCGAATCCGACGACGCCAGGAAGATCGCCGCCTCGCTGAAACGATCCGCCGAACACAGCCACAGGCGCAAGGCCGAGCCTTTTCAATCCGCCATGTCGATGCTGAATTTTTACATCAACCGCGCCGGCAAGAACTTGCCTGCCGCGCGCAAAAAAGTGCTTGAGGACGCCAAGGGCGAGCTGCGCAGCGCCTTCGGACGTGACAAGGATGATTAGCGGCCGGTCCGGCCCTACCGGGCGCGGATGACGCCGTCTGTGTTGGCGAGCAGTTTGCGCACAGCATTGCGCGCCGCGTCGGGGCGCTGCAGGCGGATGTTCTTCTCGATCGCCTCGTGCAGCTTCTGCGCGTGGTTGAGATCGTCGATCTCCCGTGTCGTATAGGCAAAGAGATGATCGAAGGCGGATTCGATCAGTACGCCGAGCGGCACCAGCAGGTCGTTGCCCGAAGCCCGCAGGATGGCGAGATGGAAGCGCGTGTCGGCGCGGGTCCGCTCCTGCAGGCTCGTCGCCGCGCCCATCTCACGGCAGGCCAGGCTGATCTCGGCCATCTGCTCGTCGGTTCTTCGCATCGCGGCGAACGCGGTCGCTTCCGGCTCGATGATATGGCGGAATTCCTGCACCGTCTTGAGGAACACTTCGCGGTCCGGCGACGTCGCGTACCAGGCCAGCACATCGCGATCGAGCAGGTTCCAGCGTTCCTTCGGCTCGACCCAGCTGCCGATCTTGGGACGTGAGGCCAAAAGGCTCTTGGCCATCAGCATCTTGATCGCTTCGCGCACCGCCGAGCGGCTGACGCTGAAGGTCTCCGACCATTTCGCTTCATTGGGCAGGATGGTGCCAGGCGGATAATCGCCGCGCACGATCCTGAGGCCGATTTCACTGGCCAGCGAGGCGTGGACGCTGGAGCCGGGAATACGCGCGGCGTCCGCCCGGCGAACGCCGCCCGGACGGTCCCCGGAGGCCGCTTTCCCCAACGATTCTTCCTTGTTCGGCTTCGCGTCCCGCATGGGGTCCAGAAAGTCCGTATTGAGCAGGCTGTCAAGCGCGGCAAGCGGCTTGCATCGCAAAGCTGCCCGCTGTGCACAGATCAGCCCCGATCCGCCGCTTGATTGGCATGTCGATATTCAGGTCAGGCCGAGCCGAGAATGATGGATTTCGAGAACCGGAGCGCAGCGTACTTTTGGGTACGTGAGCACCGGCCTACGCCGGCCGTAGCCTTGACTGCCACGACCACTCTTAAGTGCTTCGGCCGGCGAAGGCCGGAAGCGCAGAAAGCCGTCATTCGCAGGCCGGCATCACCTGAGTGTCGACATGCCTAGGCCTGCTTGACGTATTTGCGCCAGCTATGCTCCGGGCGGAAGCCCAGCACGTCGCGCGCCTTGCGGTTGGAGAGCAGCGTCTCGTATTCGCCGAGTTCGGCCTTGACCGGCACGCCGGGGTAGAACCGCTTCAAGAGTTCGGCTGTCGGCAGGTCGGACGAGGTGTCGTCATTGGCCGCGTTGAACACCTGATAGCCGAGCCCGTCCTTCTCTATGGCGCGCAGCGTGATCTGGCCAAGGTCGCGCGCGTCGACATAGCTCCAGGCGATGCGCTTGCGGAAACCCGGATCGGCGAACCATTTCGGAAACAGCGAATATTCGTGCGGCTCGATGACGTTGCCGATGCGCAGGGCATAAATGTCGGTGCCGTTGCGCTGCGCGAAGGCCCGCGCCGTCTTCTCGTTGACGACCTTGGACAAGGCATAGCTGTCCATCGGATCGACGTCATACTCCTCGTCGAGCGGGAAATATTTTGGATCGCGCGGCTCGTTGGCGAAGACCAGCCCATAGGTGGTCTCGCTGGAGGCGATGATTACCTTTCGGATACCGAGCTTAACTGCCGCCTCGATGACATTGTAGGTGCCGAGCGCATTGATGCGGAACACCTCGTTGTCGGTGGTGATCATGATGCGCGGGATGGCGGCGAAATGCACCACCGCATCGACCGGCTGCGGACGCAGCGAGGGGTCGAATTCATGCAGGCCCATATAGCTCGACAGTGCGTTGAACACCTGCCCGCTGTCGGTGATGTCGGTGATCAGCGTGCGCACCTTGGGGTTGTCGAGCGGCCTGGTGTCGATGTTGAGCACCTGGCAGCCTTGCTCGACCAGATACTGGACGACATGGCGTCCGGCCTTGCCGCTGCCGCCGGTGAACATGATCCGCTTCGTCATTTTGCTCTCCACATCCTCAGGAATTTATGTGTATTGTCAGACAATATCGCCATCCGCAACCACCCACGCCTGCAAAACGGCAGCGCCTGACATCAATCATTGCAACAGGACTTGAAGACATGAACACGACTGCCGCGAGCGAAAAGATCGGCTTCATCGGGCTTGGCCTGATGGGCCACGGGATCGCCAAGAACATCGTCGACAAGGGCTACAGCCTGACCTTTCTCGGCCGCAAGAACCGCAAGCCGGCGGAAGACCTGCTTGGCCGCGGCGCCACCGAAGCATCGACCTCGCGCGATGTGGCGGCGGCATCGACAATCGTCTTCATCTGCGTCACCGGTTCGCGCGAGGTCGAAGCCATCATTCGCGGCCCGGGCGGCCTCAAGGAGGGTTTGAAGAAAGGTTCCGTCGTCGTCGACTGCTCGACCTCCGACCCGGTCTCGACCATTGCGCTTGCCGCTGAGCTCAAGGCGCTCGGCATCGACTTTGTCGACGCACCGCTCAGCCGCACGCCGAAGGAAGCCTGGGAAGGCACACTCGACGCCATGGTCGGCGCGCCGGACGCCCTCTTTGCCAGGGTGAAACCGGTAATCGAAACCTGGGCCGGCCGCATCGTCCATATCGGCGACACCGGCGATGGCCATCGCATGAAGCTGCTCAACAATTTCATCTCGCTCGGCTACGCCGCGATCTATTCCGAGGCACTGGCACTGGCTGAGAAGGTCGGCATCTCGCCGCCGCGCTTCGACAGCGTCATCCGCAATGGCCGTATGGATTGCGGCTTCTACCAGACCTTCATGCGCTGGACGCTGGAAGGTGACCGCAACGCGCACAAATTCACCATCGCCAACGCCTTCAAGGACCTGACCTATCTGGAATCGATGGCGGGTGCGGCCGGCATTGCCAACCCGCTCGGCAACGCCACCAAGAACGCCTTCGCCGGTGCTCATGCAACCGGCCCGGCCGAGCAATTCGTACCGATGCTGGCAACGCATATCGGCAAGGTGAACGGCGTCGACCTGATGCCGATGAAGGATGGCAAGAAGCAGACCATTTAACCGATTGCCCAACGCAGGCGCCGATCACCGCCTCCAGCGCCCGATCCCTTCATCGGTATCCGCAAGCAGCTTGTGCACGGCGTTGCGCGCGGCGGCCGGGCGCTGCAGGCGGATGTTCTTTTCGATTGCCTCATGCAGCTTCTGCGCCTGGCGCTGATCGGCCACCTGCTGTGTCGTGAATGCGAAGAGATGGTCGAGCGCCGACTCGATCAACACGCCGAGCGGCACAAGGAGGTCGTTGCCGGAGGCGCGCAGGATGGCCAGATGAAAGCGCGTATCGGCGCGGATACGCTCCTGCAGGCTCAAGGCCTCGCCCATCTCGCGGCAGGCCTGGCTGATTTCCGCCATTTGCTCGTCACTGCGCCGTATGGCGGCAAAGGCCGATGCTTCCGGCTCGATGATATGACGAAACTCCTGCACGGTTCGCAGGAACGCCTCGCGGTCGGGCGCCGTCGCGTACCAGGCCAGCACGTCGCGGTCGAGCAGGTTCCAGCGCTCCTTCGGCTCGACCCAGCTGCCGATCTTGGGGCGTGAGGCCAACAGGCTTTTCGCCATCAGCATCTTGATGGCTTCGCGCACCGCCGAACGGCTGACATTGAAGATCTCGGCCCATCTGGACTCGTTGGGCAGGATGGTGCCGGGCGGATAGTCGCCACGCACGATCCGCAGGCCAATCTCGCCGGCCAGCGAGACATGGACGCTCGCTCCCGCAAAATGCGCGGCACCGGCCTTGCGCATGACAGCCGGGCCGTGGCCGGCTTGTGCCTTGGCCCGGTCGGTTCGCTTGCTTGACTTCTCGTCCGGCATCCACGTTCCAATGCGTCGACCGTCTGTCGTCCGGACTGGTCCGAACCGCACGGGCGCCGATCTCGTTGCCGAAAAATCCAGATCACGGGCGCAGCAAAGCCGGAGCCGGTTGCCCCAACCATTGCGTCCGTTCGGGAATTATCGCTTCCGTCCAGGAATGACGGGGCGCCCGCAGCCGGGCGCCCCGAAATCGAGAACCTACTTCTGGATGCAGGTGTCGACCGTATCCTTGGTGCACTCGTCGAGGCCGGTGAACACCGGATCGGCGACCGCCTTGCCCTCGATCAGGTCGATCATCACCGACGGTGCCTTGTAGCCCATTTCGAACGGCCGCTGGCCGACCAGAGCCGTTACAAGGCCATCACGAGCGATCGCAATCTCGTCGCCGATCGTGTCGGCGGCGCCGATGACGAAGTCATTGCTGGCGATCCGGTCCTTGAGCGGTCCGAACAGATCGCGATAGGGCTGCGGCGCGCCGAACAGCGGCCAGCCGCCCATGATCCCGAAGGCGTCCAGCTTGGGGTTGGCGGCGAGGATGTCGGTCATCGCCTGCACGCCCTTGGCGCCATCGTCGTTGGTGAACACCGGGCAGCCGGCGACTTCGGTCCAGCCACCTTCACCGGCAAGTGCGGCGAGGCCCTCCTTGCCCGACAGTGCGTCACGCATGCCTTGCGCACGGCGCAGGATGTTGTCGGCTGCCGGGTTGCCTTCGATGGTGCAGATCGTGCCACCATTCGGCTTGCCCTTCTTGATGTACTCGCCGATCTTCTTGCCCATCAGGTAATTGTCGGTACCGAGATAGGTCTTGCGAAGGCCTGCGTCTTCCTTGCTGAGATCGGCGTCGACCGTCATGATCGGGATCGACGGATTGGCACTCTTGATCGTCTGCGCGATCAGCGGCGCGTTGGACGGCGAGATCGCCATCGCCACCGTGTCGGCCTTGCTCAGCATGTCCTGGACGATCTGCGCCTCGCCGGCCTCGTCCGAAGTCGACGCCGGACCGGTGTAGAAGCATTCATATTCCGAGCTGGCGTTTTCCTTGTTCCATTTCTCGCAGCCCTGGTGGATGGCCTCGAAGAACGGATTGTCGAGACCTTTCACGACAATGACGAGCTGTTTCTTGGCCAAAGCCGGCCCGGCACCCAACGCCATGGCGGCGACGGCGGCGAGCAAAAGTGTTTTCCTCATGTCAGTCCTCCCTTGAAACAAACGGACACGGCGTGCCCGCCATACAGATCGACCGGATGCGTGATGACCGAGGGTCGTTTCGCGAGCGCTCGTGTCGCCAGGACAGATCGATAAGCATTTCCAGATTCGGCTTCAGATCAGCTCACACACAGGTGCCGCCGGATCCTGGACCGTCAAACCTCCGCCAATTCCGGCCGGCGAACCGCCAGCGGGGATCGGCATAATCTCCTCCGACGCTTAGCTAATATCGGCTTGGCGCCAACGTCAATGCTATTTGTCCTACAAAACGGATTTTTAAAATAGTCCTGGCCCAATTCGTCCGACAATTGATTGACGTGCGCCGGCTTTTGCGTAAAAGAACGCTAACGCCGTCTTCGGGAGGAGCCGGGGAGAGCGAGGCCAAAGCAGCGTCGGCATCCACGCCGGTAACAGCTGCAGGTCGCAAAACACGGGGAGGCAAAGGCTGGTGGCGGTTCTCGAACTCACCAACATCTCAAGGCATTTCGGCGCTATCCAGGCCGTCAACGACGTTTCGCTGTCGATCGAGCCCGGACAGGTGGTCGGCCTGATGGGCGACAACGGCGCCGGCAAGTCGACGCTGGTCAAGATGATCGCTGGCAATTTCCGCCCGAGCCATGGCACCATGCACATGGACGGCAAGGAATTGATCCTGCACAAGCCGGCGGAAGCCCGCCAGCACGGCATCGAGATCGTCCACCAGGACCTTGCGCTCTGCAACAATCTGACTGCCGCCGCCAATGTCTATCTCGGCCGTGAGTTGCGGCGGGGCGTGGGGCCGTTCCGGATCCTCGACTATGCCTCGATGTACAAGCGTGCCGGCCAGCTCTTCGCCGAATTGAAGTCCGAGACCCGTCCGCGCGACCTCGTCAAGCAGATGTCGGGCGGCCAGCGCCAGGCGGTGGCGATTGCCCGCACCATGCTGTCGCAGGCCAAGATCGTGCTGATGGACGAACCGACGGCGGCGATCTCGGTGCGCCAGGTCGCCGAAGTGCTGAACCTTATCCGCCATTTGCGCGATCAGGGCATCGCCGTCGTTCTGATCAGCCACCGCATGCCTGACGTGTTCACCGTCGCCGACCGCGTCATCGTCATGCGGCGCGGGCGCAAGGTCGCCGACAAGACGATTGCGTCGAGCTCGCCCGAGGAAGTCACGGGGCTGATCACCGGCGCTATCGAACAGGTTTGATTTCAAGCGAATTCCACCACGCACAGCAGATGAAGGTCGACGATGGCACTGACAATTGACCAGCCGATCGAGCATAAGCAGCAATCCTTGGCCGCGAGACTGTTTGCCAGCCAGACTTTCTGGGTGGTGATCGCGGTCATCCTTGCCTGCGTGTTCCTGTCGTTTGCCACCGACGCTTTCGCCACCTCGAAGAACCTCTACAACATCACCCGCAACATCACCTTCGTCGCCATCATCGCGCTCGGCATGACCTTCGTCATCATCACCGGCGGCATCGACCTGTCTGTCGGCTCGGTGCTGTGCCTGTCGTCGATGGTGCTGGCCGTCACCATGCATGCCGGCTACTCGATCGAGGTCGGCATCCTGGCCTCGATTGCCACCGCGCTCGCCATTGGCGCCTTCAACGGCGTGCTGATCGCCTATCTCGGCTTTCCACCCTTCGTGGTGACGCTCGGCATGCTGTCGATCGCCCGAAGCCTCGCCATGGTCGCCTCCAACAACACGGTGGTCTTCCAGTTCGGGCCGGACCATGCCAAGCTTCTGTCATTGGGCGGCGGCGCCTGGGTGTTCGGCATCGCCAACCCGGTGCTTTACATGATCCTTCTGGCGCTGATCACCGGCTTCATCCTGCGCTGGACCAAGTTCGGCCGCCATATTTTCGCCATCGGCGGCAATGAGCACGCGGCAACGCTGACCGGCGTTCCGGTGCGCCAGATCAAGGTTGCCGTCTACATGATCTCGGCACTGTCGGCGGGCATTGCGGGCATCATCCAGACCGGCTGGCTGGGTGCCGTCACCACCAATCTCGGCACCGGCATGGAGCTGCAGGTAATCGCCGCCACCGTCATCGGCGGCGCCAATCTGGCCGGCGGCGTCGGCACCGCCTTCGGCGCCATCGTCGGCGCGGCCCTGATCGAGGTGATCCGCAACAGTCTCGGCCTGCTCGGCATCAATGCCTTCTGGCAAGGCGTCTTCATCGGCGGCGCCATCCTGCTGGCGGTGCTGTTCGACCGCATCCGCAATTTCCGCCGCAGCGACTAGAACCATGATCCCGAAAAGTGGAAACCGGTTTTCTCGGACAAACGGAACCGTTTGTCCGGAGATCATGGTCAAACAAAAGACGGTTTGATGGCCAACTCCCTGTTCAGCCTCGAGGGCCGGCTGGCGCTGGTGACCGGCTCCGGCCAGGGCATCGGCTTCGCGCTGGCTCGGGGCCTGGCCGAACATGGGGCAAGCGTGGTGCTGAACGGCCGCGACGCCGCCAGGATCGACAGCGCCGTCGAAAAGCTGCGCAACGCCGGCTTCAAGGCGCACGCCTCGGTATTCGACGTCACCGATTTTCAGGCGGTCAACGAGGACATTGCCCGCATCGAGGCCGAGATCGGCGCCATCGACGTCCTCATCAACAATGCCGGCATACAATTCCGCGCCCCGCTCGAGGACTTTCCCGAGGAGCAATGGGAGCGCCTGTTCAAGACCAATGTGTCGGGCGCCTTCCATGCAGCCAAGGCGGTCGCCCGCCACATGATCCCGCGCCGCAAGGGCAAGATCATCAACGTCGGTTCGGTGCAGAGCGAACTGGCAAGGCCGAACATCGCGCCCTACACCGCCACCAAGGGCGCGATCCGCAACCTGACAAGGGGCATGTGCGCCGATTGGGCCAAACACGGCCTGCAGATCAATGCGATCGCGCCCGGCTATTTCCGTACCGAGATGAACCAGGCGCTGGTCGACAATCCCGAATTTTCCGCCTGGCTGGAAAAGCGCACGCCGGCCGGGCGCTGGGGCAATGTCGACGAGTTGATCGGCGCCGCGGTGTTCCTTGCCTCCGACGCCTCGTCCTTCGTCAACGGCCATACGCTGTATGTCGATGGCGGCATGACGGCTTCGGTTTGAGGTTGGCAATTCTCCCGACCGCTATTCGTTCCAGTGCGTATCGCTCAGTCTGAAAATCCGGCCTCACTGGCCGTCATTCGCCCTCGCCGCCCGCGCGCGTCTTGACGCGGCCCCGAACTCGGCCGCACAATCCCCACTGCAGGCGAAGGGAGGCCAGTCGCCTGCGGGAGGATATACCCATGACGGAAGCGATCAGGCTCTACTGGGGCCGGTTCGGACATGTTTCTATCCTGAATGTCGCAAGCGACTTCGTCACCCATGCCCATGTCGAGGCCCATCTCATCATCTGGCTGGAAGGTACGGCCGGCGAAATGACCATCGGCCGCGAGACCGTCCGGCTTGGGCCTGGAACGGCCGCCGGCATCAACTCCTTCCAGCCGCACAGCCATGTTCTGTCGCAAAACGGGACGCCCGGTCTGTTTCTCGCCTTCTACATCGATCCCGACTGGGCGCGGCGCCGCCGCGACCTGCCTTCGTCGGCGCCGCTGTTTTCACAAGCCGCGATCACGCTGGAACCGTGGCTGCATCAGGCCGCCGCCAATCTGCTCGACCACCTCAGCGACAATGAGAGCGTCGACGATATCGCCAACTACGAGATCGAGCGTTTCATCGATAGCGTGCTCGACGCCGCCGACGCCTCGGCGCCGCAGGAGGCCCGTGTCCGCATCAACACCATGCAGGATTTTCGTGTCCGCAAGGCAATCCAGTTGATGAGAGCCAATGTCTGCGAGCGCATCTGCTTCGACGACGTGGCGCGCAGCGTCGGCCTGTCGCGACCGCATTTCTTCGCTTTGTTCAAGGAACAGACCAATCTGACGCCCAATGTCTACTGGAACACGCTGCGCATGGAGGAAGCGGTGCGGCAGCTGCAATGGTCGCAGGAACCGCTGATCTCGGTCGCCTGCAATCTCGGCTTCACCACGCAGGGCAATTTCTCGCGCTTCTTCCGCGACCATGTCGGCGTGCCGCCGACGCTCTACCGCGAGGCCGCGCGGGCGATCGCCTGAGCCAACCGCCCTTTTTCAGACTCCCCGCCCTTTTTCAGAC
>NZ_RZQP01000194.1:0-11993 GCF_003998165.1 Mesorhizobium sp. M7A.F.Ca.US.007.01.2.1
TGCGCCGACCGGTCGATTTTCAGGGCAACCCGTGCCGGTTCGGGGTGAGCATCGGAATTGCCGCCGGAACCGACGCCAAGCAACTGCTCGTCAACGCCGACCTCGCTCTTTACCGGGCGAAAGGAAGCGGTCGCAACCGACACGAATTCTTTGACGAAGAGCTGCAAAGCGAGATCGTGCGGACCAAGCAAATTGCCGACGAAATCCTGGGCGGGTTGGAGCGCGCCGAATTCACAACATACTATCAGCCGCAGTTCGACGCCAGGACACTTGAGATCGTCGGGGTCGAGGCGTTGTCGCGTTGGAAGCATCCCGAACGCGGCATCCTGGCCCCACAAAGCTATCTCAAAGTGGCCGAAGAACTCAACGTCGTGGCAATCATCGATCGCGCTGTCCTGGAACAGGCGCTTGAGAGTTTCGACCAATGGTCGAACAGCGGTCTCAAGATCCCGCACGTCTCGGTCAATGTCTCCGCCAAGCGGTTGGAGGACAAGGATCTGATCGATGGCTTGCGCAAGCTTGCCATCAGGAAGGGCACGGTGTCGTTTGAGCTGGTTGAGTCCATCTTCCTCGATGAGAATGACGACCTGGTCACCTGGAACCTGGAGCACATTAAGGAACTCGGCATCGACATCGAAATCGATGACTTCGGCACCGGCCATGCCTCGATCGTGTCCCTGCTCAAGCTGCAGCCGCGCCGGCTCAAGATCGACCGCCAACTGATCACGCCCGTCACCCAGTCGATCCCGCAGCGTCAGCTGGTCTCGTCGATCATTGAGATCGGCAAATCGCTCGGCATCGAAGTCATTGCCGAGGGTGTCGAGACGAATGATCACGCGCGCATCCTGAAGGAGCTTGGTTGCGATATTCTGCAGGGCTATGTTTTTGGCCGCCCAATGGACGCCAAGGCCTTCACGGCGTTTGCCCAATCGCGCAAATGGTTGGCCGTGGGGTAAGGTCATGCCTCGCGCGGTAAGGCAGGCAGGCCGAGCGGTTCAACCGGCGCCCAGTCGCGAATTGGCTCGAGCACACTGCACTTGCATCGGCAAACCCACCGCCACCCTTGTCCCCAAAGTGCCCGACCGGCTCTGCGTGCCGGTGAAGTGACCGAAAGCAAATTTCTCGTCAGGTCTCTCAGATCTCATGATCCGACGGTCCGGTGGCGCGGCATGGGCTGTTAGCTCCAGACAGCTGAAGATAGCCAAAAGCGTCCGGCGTTATGGGCGAAGGAGCGCGGCACCAAATTGCGTCCACAATCGATCGCAGTCATTTGCCCTGAGGCTTGGCGTTCCGGGTTCGCCGTAGAAGACCATCGCCGAACGGACATCGTAACCGAGCACCGAGGCATTGGCCACGAACTGAATTGCCATTCCCAAATTCATCGCGTTGATCCTTACCTCGGCTTTAGTGCTGAGATCGACCACGCCGAAAATTTCCGCACCCCCACTTCTGCCGGCCATAACCGTCGTCGAGAGCGCGTTCCCCAAAGCGAGTAGCATTCGTGTTCAGTCCCCGCAAAGGCCGCTCTCGAACGCGCGCGCGGCCAATTTGTTCCTTGGCAGTTCAACGCCGGGTTATCGAACTGGCCTTTTCAAACGTGCAGCTTGCCTGATGCCGCGCCTTTAACGGTCCAGCAGTTTTCTTAGCGTAAAGCAGCCTCATGACGCTGCTCCGGCATTTCGGCGAACCAACACGTCGCCTTTTTTTCAAGCGAACTGCTTTGCCCATCATTGTCGTGACGCTGCTTGTTGCGACCCTCACCACAGGCCTTTTGCTGTGGTCGGCGACCCAGTCCGATGGTGTTGCCGTGTCACGGCAGAAAAGCTTGGTCGCCTTGATCATATCCAAGCTGGAGAGCGGAATAGCCCACGATCAGGAGAGCGTCACCGTCTGGGACGACGCGGTCAGCGCCCTGCGGAGCCAGGATGCCAAATGGGTCGACACCAATCTCGGCACCTGGATGCACACGTATTTCGGCCACGATGAGGTCTACATTCTCGATCCGAAGGACGCGCCCGTCTACGCATTCGCCGATGGATTGGCGGTGGATCCGGCGAGCTACCAATCCATACGCCCGACCACTGCGCCTCTCGTGGAGAACCTCAGGGCGGGGCTGAAACAGGGGGACACCGACGGCGTCACCGAGCAGGTGCTCACGATAGGTGCTTCCGACATGGTCGTCATCTCCGGCCATCCTGCCATTGTCAGCATCAAGCCAGTCGTTTCCGACAGCGGCCACATTGCACAAGTACCAGGTCAGGAATTCCTACACGTTGCCGTTCGCTATCTGGACGGCAGTCTGCTTGCCTCCTTGCGCCAAGACTATCTCCTCGACGACGCACACTTCTCCTGGTCAAACATGCTTAGCTCTGAAGAGGCGTCCTATCCCCTTGTCGGTCGCTCTGGTTCGACTGTCGGCTTCTTTGTGTGGCAGCCATATCGGCCCGGGGCGTTTGTCCTTTTTCAACTGGTGCCAACACTCGTGGTGGTGTTCGGACTGGTACTTGGCGGAATTATTGTAGCTCTGGCCGCTTTGCGCCGGCGGACTTTGAGGCTGATTGAGACCGAGAATCACATCTATCACCTGGCCCACTACGACCTGCTTACAGGGCTGCACAGTCGCGGCCATTTCAACAGTCGTTTGGCTGATGCGCTGACACTGCTGCCCGCGACGGGCGAGCAGCTCGCGATCCTCTATCTTGACCTCGACCGGTTCAAGCAGGTCAATGACAGCTTTGGCCACCCTGCCGGCGACGAGTTGCTCAGGGAGTTCGCAGACCGGCTGAGGCGGCTGACCGTGGAGGTTGACACGGTGGCGCGCCTGGGCTCCCAGGGACGGGGTGGACCAGGTCGAGTTGGTGCGGAAAGCCGACCTCGCCCTGTATCACGCCAAAGCCGGCGGTCGCAGCGGCTATGCTCTGTTTGAACCCGAGATGGACCAGACGCTGGCAAAGCGTAAGGGTCTCGAACAGGACCTGCGCAAGGCGCTGCAAACGCCCGGCCACATCCGGGTGCATTATCAGCCGCTTTACACCGCCGACACCAACAGGATGACGGGCGTCGAAGCCCTCGCGCGCTGGTCGCACGCAGAGCGCGGTTGGGTCGCCCCTGACTTGTTCGTACCATTGGCAGAGGAAACGGGGCTCATCGAAGTTCTAGGCGAGCTGGTTCTGCGCCAGGCCTGCCTTGACGCGGTGCATTGGCCGATCGAGACCCTGGCAGTGAACGTATCGGGGTTGCAGCTGAACAATCCGAGCTTTGCCATGAAAGTGACGAGCATCTTGTTGGAAACGCAAATGGATCCACGGCGGCTCGAGCTGGAGGTTACGGAAAGCACGCTCTCCCAGCGCCCCACCGAATGCCAGCAGAACATGGCAGCGTTGCGCAGTGTCGGGGTGCGCTTTGCGCTTGACGATTTCGGTACGGGATTTTCCTCATTGGGCCGACTGCAGAGCCTGGAAGTGGACAGGATCAAGATCGACCGAAGCTTCGTGCAGGGCTTTGGCGGCTCGAACGGTGACGAGGCCATCGTTCAGGCGATTATCGACCTGGCTCGCGCGACTGGCCTCAGCACGACAGCGGAAGGGGTCGAGACCGAGAGCCAGTGCAATTATCTGCGCAAGCTCGGCTGCGACCAGCTACAAGGCTTTTTGCTTTCAAGACCGGTGCCAAAAGAGGACCTTCAGGAACTCCTCGACGGCGGATCAAGGCGGGCGACCGCATGAAAATGCGTCTATGTGATTCCCGACGGTCGACGATGCCGCACGCGGATGCAAGCAGCGAATCTTGGCGGCCTGGGACAAGGTGCGTCGACACTCCCCTGGCCAGTGACGCCTGACGATCTGTGTCACCCGCTTCGGGCCAGAGCGATTGATGCGGCTGCGCATGACGCTGGGCTCAACTCTCAACCTCAGCGCACATCGGGCTCTAGGTCGAAAATGGTAGGTCGAGATCAACTCGCGCGACGGCGTAAGCGTCAAGCGAGATGAATTGGTCATCCAGCGGTCTTGCGGTACTTTCCATGAAGTTGGGATCGGTTGCCGCCCGTTCGAACTGCTCGGCGCCAAGAAGAGCTATACGGGCACTGCTCGGCGCATCCGGAAGTTTCACAGATTGCGCCTTGGAGGTAAGGTTGGCGACCCACAGTGTCACGCGCCAATCTTTTTCAGCTGCGATCGTCGCAATGGCGTCAGCGCCGGAAGTTCCTACGGACAGCAGGGTGGCTCCGCCGAGCCTTGAGAGACCCGCCATGACATGGAAAGCGGGATAGACCGTTCGGCCGTCCTGCTGGTCATACCATGGCTGGACGAAATCAGCCTTCCTGTGGATATGGCCAAAGGGGCCGGTGAAGTCCCCTACCGCGACGGCCTCGACCCCTTCGCGAGCGCAGGCCGCGAAATAGCCGAGCGTCCATGCCGCATTGAACAGCCCGCGCTGCCGCGGATCGATGCGGCTCAGACATATGCGGGCGTTCGCTTTGTTCGGCGCGGTGCCCTTTCCGTAGGGGTTCTCGCGGCAGCCGAGCTGACTGGGACCTATGCGCAGCGGCACGCGGTCGCCCGTGAAAGCATGTGCCGAGCGTATCTGATGAGGGATAGCCTGAAGCGTTTCCATCACCGAAATATCATCCGCCGCGTGCACGCTTGGACAGGTGGTGAAGGTCACGTAGTCGAGCGCTTCGGCTGGCGGACGCTTGCGATTGAGTTCGGTGAAGTAAGCGGCCATGCCTCCGCCCAGCCCGATCCCCGGGAAAGCCCGGCGAGCGGCGGAGTAGCATTCGTGGAAGCTGGGCATGACCGGCCGCGGTGCTCCCGGCTGAACGGATTTCATGTCCTGCGCCGGAAAGACGGAGACAGCTTCCAGTTTGAGGCCGATTGTATGGACCGCATCAGCGACGGGCGCCAATTCGCCGAATGGGTCGAGCGTGCCCTTGGTGATGATCTCGAGGACCACGCCTGCGCCGGTCAGCCGTGCAAGCGCGGCGTAGCTTTCGAGTTCATCTTGGCCGTGTCCGAATCGGAGATCGACTTGGCAGACCATCCACTGCGGAGCCATTCGTCGTAGAAGCTCGGGGGATTCAAGCGCGTGCCTTGCCTCGTCGCCAGCGACGCCGACGCCAACGCGAGGCACTTGGCCGACGGGTCTGCCGATCGTCAGGTTGATGAGTGGATTGCGGTTTTCAGACGCCCCGGCACGAAGCGTTCCTGACACGTGTAGCCGGACGACCTGGGTGAATTTCTGGCCCTTGGGCAGTCGGTAAGGCCACGGGCGACGCAGAGGGCGGACATAGGTTTTATAGGAAGCGTCAGACCAATTGCGTTGATCCTCCATCTCGAAGGCATCACCGTCCATGGTGCATGTGGCCCAGATCCCAGGCGCGATCTCATGCGACAACGCCCGGATATCGGTGAACGGACATTTAGGGTCGATGTGGTCCGGAAAGAGCGATAGCTCATCATGACCATCCTCATGCAGCACCTTTACCGGCTTGCCCGCCAAGGCTTCGATCGGATGAAGGACGATGAAGCCGGTCCGATTCGTCAAAAGGTCAGTCTCGGGCTCTGCCTCGGCCGCAAAAGCCAGCGCACCATCACTACTGCCCGAGATCCGTACCTGATAAGCCAGGCGACCGGATGTTGCGGAACATGTTGCACGGTATGCGACGCTGAACACATCCAGCCTTTCATCGATGTGGAGATCATCGAGAACGGCTGTAGCGGTTCCCCAATTTTCGTCCCGCACAAGGAACGAGATTCCGCGCAGAATCTCAATTCCGTCAAGGCGGATGTAGCGTAACGCCCCATTGTCGAAGTCGACCGACAACGGTCCCGCGCGAAGTGTGCGCAAGGGTGGCTCTACCTGTTCGGTTCCACACAAGCGGAGGGCTCGAGATGCTGCCAAGGTCAAATTGCTTGCTCCGTCGCAGCGTCAAAAATCGACGCCCGGTTCATGTTGATGTCGATCGGCAGTCTCTCGCCGGGACGGCTGACGTCGTGCGCCTGAAGCTCCGCCACCACTGGCGCGCCGGCAAGGCGGAAGGTCGCATAGCTGCGCGAGCCAGTCGGCTGCAGCAGGTCGATGGTTGCATCATAGCGCAGCGTGCCCGGCTCGGGGGTAGCAGCGTGTGCGCGTGTCAGATGTTCCGGGCGCAGCCCGAGCAGCACCGACTGCCCATCTATAGCGCCATTTAGAGTCCGCCCGGGGGCGATCGGCAGCAGACCATCGGCCAGCCGGATGGCGGCGGCGCTCCCGTCCAAAGCCAGCGTGCCCGGCAGGAAGCTCATGCGTGGGGAACCGAGAAAGCCCGCGACGAAGATCGAGGCGGGGCGCTCGAACAGTTCGAGTGGCGCGCCCTGCTGCTCGATCAACCCGTCGCGCATCAGCACGATGCGGTCAGCCAGTGTCATCGCCTCGATCTGGTCATGGGTGACGTAGATCATCGTCGTGGCGATGTCCTGGTGAAGGCGCTTGATCTCGCCGCGCATTTCGTCGCGAAGCTGGGCATCCAGATTGGACAGCGGCTCGTCGAACAGAAAGATGCGGGGGTTGCGGACTATGGCGCGGCCGATGGCGACGCGCTGACGCTGCCCACCGGATAACTGGCGTGGAAATCGCCCGAGCAAGGGGATGATGCCGAGCATACGCGCTGCCTCGGCAACGCGCGCCTCTACCTCGGGCTTCGGCATCTTGCGCGCCTTGAGACCGAAGCCGATGTTCTTCGCCACGCTCATATGTGGATAGAGCGCATAGTCTTGAAACACCATCGCCACGTCACGATCGCGCGGCCGCAAGTCATTGACCACCTCGCCGCCAATCTCGATCGTGCCTTGCGAACTCTCCTCCAGTCCTGCAATCGTCCTCAAAAGGGTACTCTTGCCGCATCCGGAGGGGCCGACCAGAACGGTGAACTCACCGTCGCGAATGTGGAGGTCAATGCCGCGCACCGCATGGAAGGCGCCGTAGCGCTTGTGCAAGCCGGTGATCCTGACTTCAGCCATGCCTGCCTCTTTCTATCCGCGAACGGCGCCGAGCGTCAGCCCGCGCACGAGATGTCGTTGAGCAAGGACTCCCAGAGCGATGGATGGCACGAGGGAAACAATGGCCAGGGCCGCCGCTTCACCATATTGCGCGCCCTGGAAGCCGATGAAGGAGCGGAATACGGTTGGCAGCGTGAACGCAGTTCGACTGGTCAAAATGAGCGCGAAGAAGAACTCCGTCCAGCAAGCGATGAAAGCGAAGACGGCCGCCGCGACGATGCCCGGGGCGGCAAGCGGCACGGCAACACGCCAGAACGCCTCCCAACGCGTGCAGCCATCGACCAGGGCCGCCTCCTCCATCGACTTCGGCATGCCGCGGAAATACGCGAACATCATCCACACCGACACCGGCAGCGTGAAGACCGTGTAGGCGATGATCAGGCCAATATGGGTGTCGTACAGCCCGACGCCACGATAGATAAGGAATACCGGCAGGACGATGCCGATCGGTGGCAGGAAGCGCTGTGACAGCACCCAGAAAGACAGGTGCTGGCCGCCCGTGTTGTAGCGCGCCAGACTATAAGCCATCAGCGTGCCCAACAACGCTGAAAGCACCGTGGCCGACAGCGAAATGATCAGACTGTTGATGAGCCCGTCGAGGCCGCGATAAGCGAACAGCGCAGCTTTGTAGTGTACAAGGGTCGGCTCGGTAGGGAACCAGACGGGCGGCACGGTGAGGTAGTCGTCGCTCGGCTTGATCGAGGTGTTGAACATCCAGTAGAGGGGCCACAGCACGAACACGAGGAAGAAGCCGAGCAGCAGCATGCGACCGATCGGCACCGACCGGCGTTTCCTGCGGCGGGCGGGCGCGACGGCGGCCATCAGACCGGCTCCACCTTCAAGAGCCGCCGCACCAGCAGCGTCACTACCAGCGCGGTGAAAATCAGGAATAGCCAGCTTCCGGCCGTCGCCTGCGACAGATGAAACTGGGTGAAGCCGACCGTGTAGAGATAGTAGGAAGCCGTGTAGGTTTGCGTACCCGGGCCGCCGCCGGTCATGATAAAAATGGTATCGAACATTCGGATGGCGTCAAGCAGGCGGAAGGTCAACGCCAGCAGCATCATAGACCCGAGATGCGGCAGCGTGATCGCCCAGAAGGCCTGCCAGGCATTGACGCCGTCGAGTTCCGCCGCCTCGTAGAGGTTCGGAGGGATTGCGGTAAGCCCGGCGAGCAGGACGACAAACATGAACGGAGTCCACTGCCAGACATCAGAGATGATCAGCGAGACATAAAGCCATGGGCGCTCGGTCATCCAGCCGATCGTCACCTCCTGCCCCAACAGTTGCGTCAGGATGTAGTTGGTTGGCCCGAAAGGCCGCTGAAGCAGCAGCGTCCACGCTTGGCCGACTATCACCGGGCTGATGAAAAGCGGCACGATCAGGATCGACATGACGACACCGCGCCCCGGAAAGCTGCGCACCATGGTGAGCGCCACCAGAAGGCCCAGCACGAATTCGATGGCGACGCTGATGCTCGACAGGCAGGCCGTCAGCAAGAGCGACCACCGTGCCACGGGATCGAACACCACCCGCTCGAAGTTTTTCAAGCCGACAAAGGCGTGGCCCGGCACCTGGAAGTCGTAGTTGATGAAGGACACGACCAGTGAGAACAGCAGCGGATAGATCGACAGCGCCAGTATCAACAGCACCGCGGGCGCGACCAGAAGCCATTTGAAGTGGCGGTCCGCCCACTGTGCGAGGGTCGAAAGCCGAGGCGGGGCGCCGGTGGTCGTCATGCGACTGATCGTGGTGGTGTGCGGCATCGATTTATTCCAAAGATCGCCACGCGGTTGAGCCAGGGTGTTGCGAGCGAAGCGCCCGCAACACCGGTCTGGTGCTAGAAACCCGGCTCCCCTCCAGGCGAGTCTCAGAGGGTGACTGCCATGCCAAGCTTCTCCACTGTGTTGTCAGCGGTGGCGCCGGGCAGTTTCAGGAACTCGGTGTAGAATGCCTTTTGCGACTCCATCCCGAGCCGATCGGTCGTCTCGTTCCACTCGGCGGCCGCTGTTTCCAGCGATGCTTTCGGATCCGCACCAGCCCACACTGCGGTGCACATGCGGTCGATGCTCAAGAAATAGTCCTGCGCACCTGGCATGATCGGGTCGAGCAGGCCGACATTCGCCGAGTTGTTGAGGTTGGCCAGGTACTCCTTGGCGCTCGGGAACAGTGCTCCATAGAGCTCCGACTTGAAATGCGAAATGCGGTATGGGTCGCGCAGCGCATAGGGCAACATGCAGCGCGCCAGTGAGACGGGAGGCGAGCAGGCCCACTGCATGAACAGATACGCCGCCTCCGGATTGGGCGAATCCGCCGACAGCGCCTTGTTGTAGCCGGTGGCATGTTCCGGATTGCCCGGCACGACGGCATAGCCAACCTTGCCAGCGATCTGCGACTGGGGAATGAAGTTGATCGCCGTGGCGGATTGCGAATAGTTCGCCGCCATCCGGCCGCTTGGAGGCCAGGAATAGATCATCGCAACCTTCCCCGTCAGGAATGCCGCCCAAAGGGAGACGGCGTCGAGCTCGTTGTTACCGGGGATCGAGGCCTTGTTGGCCGCGAGCATGTTCGTCAGCGTCTTGACGCCCGCATCCGACACCAGGCCGGCCTTCATGTCGTCGCCGAACAGTTTCCCGCCGTTGGCACGGTACTGCTGCAGAAAGTCGAACTGATTGCCCGGGCTGCCCGCCTTGCGGAAGTGGCCTGCACCATAAACCTTCGGTGCCATCTGGTCGGTGATGAATTGGGCGATCTGAGCATATTCCTCCCAGGTCTTCGGTGGTCCGAGCTTCGCGTTGAACTTGGTCTGGTAGGCCTCCATCATCTTCGGATCCTCGAAGATGTCCTTGCGGTAGTAGAGAGCGAACATGTCGCCGTCGTCGAAGAAGCCCCAGATCTTTCCCTTGTAGGTCGGCAGCGCCTTGTAGAGAGGATGATAGTCCTCGAGGTCTGCAGGGTTCATATATTTGGCGATATAGTCGTCGAGAGGTGCGATGACGCCGCCATCGGCGAGCGACGGTGTCCAGGCTGGCGAGATGTCGAGCACGTCATAGGCGCCTGAGCCGGCAATGTGCTCGGCGACCGCCTTGGAGTATTGATCGGGATTCGACAGTTCGACCACATTCGACTTCATGCCCGTAAGCTGCTCCCACATCGGCCCACTGAAATTGCGTGGATCGAGCGCCTGCAGGCCTGCCTCGTAGGTCATGTTGATCGTGACGCCCGCATGCGCCTTGGCCGCCTCGACCGCGCGGAAGGCGGAGCCCTCCGCCGGTCCTTCCTTAGATGCTTTCAGCGCAGCGGCCTGCGCCTGTCCCAGCGGCGACGTGGCGTCGGCCAGTTCGAGCTTCTGCTGCGCCAGCGCCCAATCGGTCATCATACCCAAAATGGGTGCAGACGCTGCCAACATACCGGTCATCTGGCCGAAGCGGGTTATGAAATTCCGGCGGGTCGTTTCGCCACGCATGAAGGCGTCGACCTCTGCTTCGAGACCGGCCTGAAAGTCACGTTTTTCACGATCGTTCATAGTGCTTGGTCCTCCCGTTTTCTCATTTGCTCACTCGTCCGCAGGCGCGGCGGTCGAGCATTCCTCCCGTAAGGCCCCCGCAATGGCCGCGGCGGCGCGCCAAATTCTCGCACTCCTAGCTTCCGAAGCGGCCCGCGAAAACGGCCAGCCTATCCTTCCACCGCTCGCTCGAAAGCACCTCGCGATTGACCACACCGCGCGGCTCGCGACCATGTTGAACCTCGATTACCGCTTTGACGTCTGCAGCGCCGTTGCCGGCAAAGCACTGGTCGGTCCAGCACAATGCGTGCGGCGCAAGGATGACGTTGTCGAGTTTGAGGATTGCATCGTCAGCATCCGGCGGCTCCTGCTCCAGCACGTCGAGACCGGCGCCGGCGATACGACGCTCCCGCAGGGCTTGTGCCAACGCCTTCTGGTCGACGATCGGGCCGCGCGCTGTATTGATCAGGTAAGCAGTAGGCTTCATCAGGGCGAGCCGCTCGGCACTGACGAGATGACGCGTGTCAGGCGTCAGCGGACAACTTACCGACAGCACGTCGGCGCGACGAAACAGATCTTCCAGTCCGACCAGCTCCACGCCTAGTTCGGCAGCGACCTTCTTGTCTGCAAATGGGTCATGGGCGATGAACCTCATATCGAAGGGCTTTGCCAGGCGAAAAACTTCGGCGCCTATGTTGCCGATGCCGAGCGACCCCAGCGTACGCCCCACGAGCCCGACACCCATATGTTGGGAGCGCTCCTGGAAGCCATGAGGTCCCTTACGGGTGAGGGCGTCCTTCGTGAACAGCTTGCCGGTGAGTGCCAACATAAAGGTGATGACGGATACGGCGACCGGCCGTCTTACCCCATCGGGCGTGATGACCAGAGCGATGCCGGCGCCAGTGCAGGCCTCGACGTCGACAGTATCGTAGCCGACGCCGAAGCGGGCAACGACGGCCAGCCGACCGCTCTTGGGGACACTCGTGGAAACGAAGCGATGAGTGAGAAGGATCAGCGCATCGAAGTCCTCAAGCTGGTCGGCGCGAAGCGGGTTATTCGATTCCAGGAATGTCATCTCGAGGCCTGGCGCCTTGCGCAGAGGCTCCAGGTCGAAGTCGGGATAGGTCAGCGAGCCGTCCGGCATGCGGAAATCACCGGAAAGCGCCACCTTGAACTTTAGGTCGCCCATTCTCTCCTCCGTTCTTACTGGCACCCGGCCCGGATTTTGGAGACCGCGTCGGCGATCGCGTCGTGCAGTATCCAGACGTCGCCCGAATAACAAATGAAGTCGAAGCCTTGTGCGTAGAACTCGTGGCCCTGCTGGACGTTGGGCACCAGGCGCCCGAGCGACTTGTTGTGCCTTTTGGCGGCGGAAACGATTTTGGCCATCGCGGCGATGAAGGTCGGGTGCGCGAAGTCGCCGGGAATGCCGAGCGAGACCGACAGATCAAAGT
>NZ_RZQP01000195.1:0-11941 GCF_003998165.1 Mesorhizobium sp. M7A.F.Ca.US.007.01.2.1
GCGGATAGGCGGCCAGATCGGCAAGGCTGACCGACGGGCGATCCGCCAGGGCATGGCCTGCCGGCAACAGCGCGTGCGGGCGAAGTTCACGCAGCAGGATGCGGGCGAAATGCGTCGGCAGGCTGAGATCATAAGTCAGGCCGAGATCGATGGCCGCGTCACCCAGCCGTCGACCCAGCGTCTCGAACGTCTCGTCGCGAACGACGATCTTGACGGCCGGATAGCGTTCGGAGAAGGCGCGGATCAAAGCCGGCGCGAAGAAAGGCGCCAGATCCTCGAAGCATCCCAACACCAACTCGCCGCTGACAGCCGATTTGCTTGAACCCAGGCCGATGAGTTCCTCCGTTTCGGTGAGAACCTGCCTTGCCTTGGCCACGACGGCGCGGCCGAACGATGTCGGCGACACGCCGCTTCCCCGCTGGCGGACGAACAGTTTCTGGCCGAAATTCTTTTCGACCGCGTCGATGGCCACCGAGATCGACGGCTGAGAGACGTTCAGCATCTTTGCCGCGCCGGTGACGCTGCCGTGACGCGCCACGGCAACCAGATAGCGCAGCTGCGTGAGAGTCACACTCATAGGGGCACTCTATATGTCAGATCGAAAGTTATTATTTTACCGAATGACTGACTGTTGCGATAGTGGCTTTATTCCAAGAGGAGAACGCCATGGCTTCCCGGACTGCCACCCTCGACGCCACCAGGATCGGCGCGTCCACGATTGCCGACTATCAGCGTGACGGCGCTGTTTGCATTCGCGGCGCCTTCAAGGGCTGGGTCGACACGATTGCCGCCGGCATCGAACGCAATATGCAGAACCGCAGCGCCACCGCATCCGACATAGCCAACGGTCGCGGTAGTTTCTTCGATGACTACTGCAACTGGGAGCGCATCCCCGAATTCGTCAGCCTGGTACGGGACTCACCCGCCGCCGAACTGGCGGCGGCGGTGATGCAGTCGCGCACCGCGCAGTTCTTCCATGATCATGTGCTGGTGAAGGAACCCGGCACGCAGAAGCCGACGCCCTGGCATCAGGACATCCCCTACTATTTCGTCGATGGCCAGCAGACGGTGAGCTTCTGGATACCCATCGACCCGGTGAAAGAGGCGACGCTGCGGCTGATCGCCGGCTCGCACAAATGGGACAAGATGATCCTGCCGGTGCGCTGGCTCGACGATAGCAATTTCTATGCCGGCGAGGGCGACTATCTGCCGGTGCCCGATCCCGACAAGGATCCGTCGATGAAGGTGCTCGAATGGGAAATGGAGCCGGGCGACGCCATCCTGTTCGACTTCAGGACCGCGCATGGCGCGCGTGGCAATATGACCGCGGCGCGGCGCCGGGCGCTGTCGCTGCGCTGGGTCGGTGACGATGCGCGCTATGTCGAGCGGCCGGGCCGTACCTCGCCGCCCTATCACGGCCATGGCATGCAGCCGGGGCAGAGATTGCGCGAGGACTGGTTTCCGGTGGTTTTCTCCGCCTAGCGAATCGCCAGAAAATTGGCGGCGGGGATAACGTTCCCGTGCGCAATTGCGATCTAAACACCCTGATGCCTTGACCCGTCGCCCGGAGAGCAATAGCGGGTCTCCAAGAGACTGTTTCGAAATTCGCTCTGGCGAGTCATATGGTGGTGGTTTCGAGAACCGTAGCGGAGCGGACATTTGGTCCGTGAGCTCAGTTCTACTGCACGCAGTAGAACGGGAAGCGCAGAAAACGCCATCAGATGGCCGCCAGAGCAGAATTCGGCATCAAGAGGTGGCCATGAACGTTCTTCTTCTGGGCTCCGGCGGCCGCGAACATGCGCTCGCCTGGAAGATCGCCGCGTCGCCGCTGCTGACGAAGCTTTATGCCGCCCCCGGCAATCCGGGCATTGGCGGCGAGGCCGAACTGGTCAAGCTCGACATCGCCGATCACGCCGCGGTCACCGCATTCTGCCGGGAGAAAAAAATCGACCTCGTCGTGGTCGGTCCGGAAGGCCCGCTGGTCGCCGGCATTGCCGACGATCTGCGCGCCGAAAATATCCGCGTCTTCGGTCCCTCCAAGGCAGCGGCACAGCTGGAAGGCTCGAAAGGTTTCACCAAGGACCTCTGCGCCCGCTACAACATCCCGACCGCCGCCTATGGCCGTTTCAGTGACCTGGCCTCGGCCAAAGCCTATGTCGAAAAGACCGGGGCGCCGATCGTCATCAAGGCCGACGGGCTCGCTGCCGGCAAGGGCGTCACCGTCGCCATGACGCTCAGTGAAGCACAGGCAGCACTCGATGCCTGCTTCGATGGTTCCTTCGGCGCCGCCGGCGCGGAAGTTGTGGTCGAGGAATTCATGACCGGCGAGGAGGCGAGCTTCTTCTGCCTCTGCGACGGTACCACCGCACTGCCCTTCGGCACCGCGCAGGATCACAAGCGCGTCGGCGACGGCGACACCGGTCCGAACACTGGCGGCATGGGGGCCTATTCGCCGGCACCGGTGATGACGCCGGAACTGGTCGAGCGCACCATGCGTGAGATCATCGAGCCGACCATGCGCGGCATGGCCGAACTGGGCGCGCCTTTCTCCGGCGTGCTGTTTGCCGGGCTGATGATCACCGACAAGGGGCCAAGACTGATAGAATACAACACCCGCTTCGGCGATCCGGAATGCCAGGTGCTGATGATGCGGCTGAAGGATGATCTGCTGGTCCTGCTCAACGCGGCAACCGACGGCCAGCTGGCACATACTTCGGTGCGCTGGCGCGACGAGGCGGCATTGACCGTGGTGATGGCGGCGAGAGGCTATCCCGGCACGCCGGAAAAGGGCTCGGTCATCCGCGGCGTCGAAGATGCGGCGGGCGACGGCGTCCAGATATTCCATGCCGGTACCGCCATCAATGGCGGCGCGCTGGTTGCCAATGGCGGCCGCGTCCTCAACGTCACGGCGACGGGAAGCACGGTCGGCGAGGCGCAGAAACGAGCCTATGCCGCGCTCGACCGCATCGGCTGGCCGGACGGTTTCTGCCGCCGCGATATCGGCTGGCAGGCGGTGGCGCGCGAACAGGGAAACTGAAGTCCGCGTTGGCTTACCGCTGGCCGCGGTCGAGTTCGGTCGAAGCGGTGCTGAGCGGATCGGCAGCGGCAAACGCAGCGTCGAGTTGTGCGGGCGAACGCCGCTCGGTCCGCTTCCAGGCGACATATTGGACAATGCCGAAACTCGGTCTCCGGGGCACCGTCTTCACGACCGGCATGCGGAAGCCGTCGCGGAAACGGGACCAGCGTGTGCCCAACGCTGCGACCATGTCCTCGAAAGTCGGCGGCGCGGCCACAGACGCATAGGTGATGGTGACATTGCCGGCGAGGCCGGCCTCGCGTGAAACCGGTAGCGGTATGGAGGCGAGATAGTCCGGCGGCACGTCGATAAGCCCGCCGAACGGCCATTGCGAGCGCAGCGTGGCGGCGTCGGTCGGCGCGACATTCACGTCTATGTCGTTAGGCGTGCCGGCAACCCTGTAAGGGCAGCGGAAACGGCCGCAATTGGCTTGCGCCGAAAACTGCCACAGTGCGTAGCCTTGCCAGTTGCCCATCGGAAAATGCACGTCGATGTCGGACTTATAGCGGGCATACCAGAGCGGCAGCCGCGACAGGAGCCGGTATCGGTAGCTGTTGTCGGCAATGTACTGGGCGGTCTTGCCGTTGGTGTACAGCACCGGGAAACGGCCGATGCGCCGATGCACCTGGCGGACGAACTCCTCGGCATCGTCGAGCGACATCCATTGCGAGGGATCATTGCCCTCGATGTCGAGAGCCATGAGATCGTCGGGCGCAGGCTCGGCGAAATCGAGGAAATTGTTGGCCTGTTCGACCGGATTGCCCGGGCGGGCAAGGTGATAGGCGCCCCATTTCAGGCCGAGTGCCTTGGCCACCACCCGGCGCGTCTGGAACAGTTCGCGCGTCACCGCATGGCGTTTCCACAGCGCCTTGCAAAGCTTCACCTCAATGTCGTTGCCCAGGCAGAAATAGGGCGGCGGCATGCCGTCGGAGGCCTTGTTGATGAAGCCGACGACCCGCTTGTCGGTGGCGAGTTGGGCCCAATCGATGGAATTGTATTCGTAGGCATCGACCACCAAAGCGCGGTCGGCGTTCTTCCAGGGTTCGGAAAAATCCGAAGCCTTTGCCGCCGTGGACAGCGCCATCGTCGCCGCCAAGGCGAGAAGCGCCAGCGCATGTCGCCCAAAAGTGTGCAGCGGTTTTGGGGCAACGACATGCGGAGGAAACAATGGCTTGAAGGGCGTCGGCACGACACTCTTCAAGCGGCGAAGGAGGCGCGCCGTCCTTTTCAAAACAGGGAATCCCCGTTGATCAAAGACAAATCCTGAACGGCTATGGTTAAGGAAGTACTTTCGGGGCTGACTTCAGAAAAGCTGGCGACGCATCAGCTGCTAGAATTCAAACGGGTCCGGAGCCGGCTCTTGCCGCAGCGTGCCCTCGGCGGCGCGTTTGCGGTGGTGGGCGAGTGAGCATTGCGGCGAGCATAATATGCCGCGATCCGACCAGTAGGCGGCCCCGTGGTCCAGTCTGCCGCCATGGTAGCAGAACCCCTCCGCTCGATAGGGCAGGCCGCATTCGATGCAGCGATAGGCGTCGGGTCTGGCAAGCATGGGATAATCCGGTGCGTGGTTTTGATCGATTGCCGATTGATTTGATCCGGCGTCGGTTGAATTTAATACGCGCTGCCGCGATTGCAAAATCCGCGTGACAAAATTTGACGTTTACGTAAAAAGAAGATGGGAGACTGCCCAAAGGGCGGGATGGTTTGCGGCAGCGCTGGGCCTTAGGATCTGGGCCGATGCATCAGGAGGAGTGAGCGGCATGTATCGGGCACCGGTCGAGGATATCGCGTTCACGCTCAAGCACGTGGCTGGGATGAAGCCGGCGCTTGATGCGGGCAGGTTCGGCGATCTCGGCGAGGATCTGGTCGATGCCGTTCTTGGCGAGGCCGGCCGCTTCGCCACCGAAGAGGTCGCACCGCTGTACAAGATCGGCGATCAGCAAGGTGCCGTGCTGAAGGGCGCCGCGGTCACCACGCCGCCCGGCTGGAAGGAGCTCTATCGCCGCTGGATCGATGGCGGCTGGAACGCGCTCTCCGGGCCTGAGGCCTATGGCGGCCAGGCGCTGCCGACCATGCTTGGCGTTGCCGCGCTCGAAATGTGGAACTCCGCCGCGATGGCCTTCGGCATCGGCCCGACGCTGACCATGGGCGCTGTCGAAGCGCTCGACAAACACGCCTCCACAGACCTCAAGGCAAAGTATCTCGAAAAGCTCGTCTCCGGCGAGTGGATGGGCACGATGAACCTGACCGAGCCGCAAGCCGGTTCGGACCTCGCCGCCTTGCGCGCCCGCGCGGAGCCGGTGGGTGACGGCAGCTACCGCATCTTCGGCCAGAAAATCTTCATCACCTATGGCGAGCACGACTTCACCGACAACATCATCCATCTGGTGCTGGCGCGGCTGCCCGATGCGCCGGCCGGCACGCGCGGCGTATCGCTGTTCCTGGTGCCGAAATTCCTGGTCGGCGACGATGGCGCGCTCGGCGCCCGCAACGATGTCTTTTGTTCCGGACTTGAGCACAAGCTCGGCATCCACGCCTCGCCGACCTGCACCATGATCTATGGCGACGGTTTCCAGGGCGCCAAGCCCGGCGCTATCGGCTGGCTGATCGGCGAGGAGAACAAGGGCCTCGCCTGCATGTTCACGATGATGAACAATGCGCGGCTTTGTGTCGGCATGCAGGGGGTAGCGGTCGCGGAAGCCGCAACGCAGAAGGCGATCGCCTATGCCAATGAACGCCGGCAGGGCAAGGCCGCGAGCTACACTGGCACGGGTATGGCGCCTATCGTCCATCACCCCGATGTCCAGCGTAACCTGCTGACCATGAAGGCGCTGACCCAGACCGCGCGCGCCATCAGCTATTCCTGTGCCCACGCCATCGACATGGCCCGTGTCTCCGCCGGTGACGAGGCGGCACACTGGCGCGACCGCGCCAATCTGCTGACGCCGCTGGCAAAGGCCTTCTCGACCGATATCGGCGTCGAGGTTGCCTCACTCGGCCTCCAGGTTCATGGCGGCATGGGCTTCATCGAGGAGACGGGAGCGGCCGCCTTTTATCGCGACGCGCGCATCGCACCGATCTACGAGGGCACCAACGGCATCCAGGCGATCGATCTGGTGATGCGCAAGCTGCCGCTCGGCGGCGGCAACCATGTGCATGGTTACATCGCCGAACTGGCTGATATGGCCGCAGCGGTGCGGACCTCGAACCTGCAGGGTTTCGGCCGCACCGCCGACGCTCTCGACGCGGCACTTGGCGATCTCGGCGAAGCGACCCGCTTCCTGCAGAAACTGGCGGCCGAAGGCCGGGCGGACGAGGCGCTGGCGGGCGCGACGCCCTATCTCAGGCTGATCTCGCTTGCCGCCGGCGGCGCCTATCTGGCGCGCGGCGCTCTTGCCGATCAAGGCCGTATTCCCCTTTGCCGCTTCTTCGCCGAAAACCTGCTCGGCGAGGTCAGCGCTTTGCGGGCGCGCGTCATCGATGGCGCCGAAAGCCTCGCCGCTGCCGGAAAAACGCTGATTTCCGCCTGACGTTCACAAGGAAAGAACCGTGACAGACCATATCCTCGTCGAGCGCCAGGGCGCCATCCAGATCATCCGCATGAACCGGCCGGACAAGAAGAACGCGCTGACGCGCGCCATGTATGCGAAAATGTCAAAAACCCTGGCCGAAGGCGACGCCGACCCGGAGATCCGCGTCCATGTCTTTCTCGGCGTGCCCGGCGCCTTCTCCTCAGGCAACGACCTTGCCGACTTCATGGTCATCGCCACCGGCGGTGACGGCGGCACCGAAGTCTGGGACTTCCTGATGGCGCTGGCCAAGGTTGAGAAACCCATGGTCTCCGGCGTCGACGGCATCGCGGTCGGCATCGGCACGACGCTCAACCTGCATTGCGACCTGACCTTCGCCACGCCACGCACCGTGTTCAGGACGCCTTTCGTCGACCTTGGCCTGGTGCCTGAGGCGGGATCGAGCCTTTTGGCGCCGCGCATACTGGGCCAGCAAGGCGCTTTCGCGCTGCTCGGCCTCGGCGAGGGCTTTTCGGCTGAACGGGCGAAGGCCGCCGGCCTGATCTACGAGGTGGTCGAGGAAGCAGCACTGGAGGCCTCGGTGCTGGCGGCCGCCGGCCAGATCGCGGCCAAGCCGCCGCAGGCGCTGAAGATCGCGCGCGACCTGATGCGCGGCTCGCGCGATGATCTCCTCGCCCGCATCGGCGAGGAAAGCGAGCATTTTCGCGAGCGCCTGAAGTCCGATGAGGCGCGCGCCGCGCTCACCGCGTTCATGACGAGAAAGAAGGCCTGAGCCTCTTCTTCAGGGATAAAGCCTCGTCTTGTCCCAGGCGCCTTTCGCGTTGCGGCTGAAGACGAGCCGGTCGTGCAGGCGGAACGGCCTGTCGTGCCAGAACTCGATTGTCGTGGGCACGATTCGGAAGCCGGACCAGTGCTTTGGCCGCGGGATCTCGCCGATCGGATAGCGTGCCGTGTATTCGGCCACTGCCTTCTCCAGCGCAAAGCGGCTTTCCAGCGGCCGCGATTGTTTCGAGGCCCATGCGCCGATGCGGCTGCCGCGCGGCCGTGTCGCATAGTAGGCGTCGGCTTCGGCGTCGCTGACGATCTCCACCGGTCCGCGAATGCGTACCTGGCGGCGCAGTGATTTCCAATGGAAACACATCGCCGCCTTCATGCTGCCAAGAATCTCCTGGCCCTTGGCGCTCTCGAAATTCGTGTAGAAGACAAACCCGCTTTCATCGAACCCCTTGAGCAAAACCATGCGCACATCCGGCATGCCGTCGGTATCGACGGTCGCCAGAGCCACGCCGTTGGGGTCGTTCGGCTCGCTTTTCGTGGCGTCGTCCAGCCATGCGGCAAACAGGCGAAACGGCTCGGCAGCCTCGGTAAAGTCACCGCTTGTTAACTCAGTGTCACTCATAGTTTTTCTCAAATTGTCACGAAGATTCTTACAAAGCCAAGATTCTTAACGAAGCAAGGGGGAGGCTGCCGATTGTCGCTTATCGCGCAAGCTTTTGACAGCAGGCAATGGAGCGTTATCGCTTCGGCCAGCGCGAAAGCCGCGATCGTGGCGGTCGCCTTGCCGCTTGCCGCTTGTGGCGCCGGCGGCTTCAGCCTGGAAAAAGCCGAAGTCGACCGCTCGATCCTGACCAGCAGCACATCGGCCTCGGCCGCGCCGGCCAGTCTGGATCGCGACTCCGACCAGACGACGATCGGCAATGCAGTCTCCTCGGCCGACATCGAGCAACTCGGCGGGCAGGCCGTCCCATGGGCCAATGCCGGTACCGGCTCGCGCGGTTCCATCACCGATCTGGCGGAATTGAAGGACAACGGCCAGACCTGCCGCCGCTTCAAGGCCTCGCGCGAAAGCTTTGACGGCGTTGCCATGTTCGAAGGCGAACTGTGCCTGGCCAGCGCCGGCGGCTGGCGCATGCAGGACTTCAAGGCGCTCTGATTTTCCGCGTCTGATATGCGGCTCCAGCACTGGAATTTCTTCCTATGGGAGCGCATATAAGAGGCAACCAGAGACTCAACTCTTCTCCAGGGCAGTAAGCATGCGCGACCCCTATGAGGTGCTGGGCGTTGCCAGGAACGCATCGGCCAAAGACATAAAGTCGGCGTACCGGAAACTCGCCAAAAAGCATCATCCGGACCAGAATCCGAATGATCCAAAGGCGAAGGACCGTTTTGCCGCAGCCAACCAGGCCTACGAGATCGTCGGCGACGAAAAGAATCGCGCCGCTTTCGATCGCGGCGAGATCGACGCCGACGGCAAGCCGCGATTCCAGGGCTTTGAGGGCGCTGCCGGTGGCGGCGATCCGTTTGGCGGCTTTCGCCGGCAGCAAGGTCCGGGCGGCTCGCGGTTCGAGTTCCGCTCCGGTCGACCCGGTGGCGATCCGTTCGACGGCAACAGCGACATCTTCAGCCAGATTTTTGGCGACACTTTCTCCGGCGCGCGCGGTCCCGGCATGGGCGATCGCCGCCAGCAGACGACCGCTGCCGATCTGAACGTGACGCTCGACGTCACCATCGAGGAAGCGGCGACCGCTGAAAAGGTGACGGCGATGTTCCCCGACGGCCGCAAGGTGGCGGTCAAGCTGCCGGCCTATGTCGAGGATGGCCAGACCATCCGCCTCAAGGGCCAAGGCGAGCAGGGGCCGGGCCAGCCAGGCGACGCGCTGGTCAAGATCCATCTGCGCCGGCATCCACGCTACCGCATCGAAGGCCGCGACCTGCACGCCGATCTGCCGGTGGCACTGGCGGATGCCGTGCTCGGCGCCAAGGTGCCTGTCGAGACGCCGACCGGCAGGCTCGCCGTCAACATTCCGGCCTGGTCGAGCTCCGACAAGGTCCTGCGGCTGAAGGGCAGAGGCCTGCCGGAAAAGGCCGGCGGTCACGGCGATCTCTACGCTCATGTGCGTATCATGCTGCCGGAAGGCGGTGATAGCGCACTCGAAGCGCTGTTGCGCAGCCAAAAAGGCTGATCGGCGGCTTTTGTCCCCTGAACTGTCCGTTTTGAGCGCTTGAAGGGGCTCTGTGCCTGTGCGATAGGGCAACCCACAAAGCTGAAATCTTGCGGAGAGCGCTCACATGGCGGGTGGACAGGGCCTAATGGCCGGCAAGCGCGGCCTCATTCTTGGCGTCGCCAACAATAGGTCGATCGCTTATGGCATTGCCAAGGCCTGCGTCGATCATGGCGCCGAGATAGCGCTGACCTATCAGGGCGAGGCGTTCAAGAAGCGTGTCGAGCCGCTGGCGGCGGAACTGGGCGCCTTTGTCGCCGGCCATTGCGACGTCACCGATCCGGCGAGCCTGGATGAGGTTTTCGCCAATGTCGCCAGACATTGGGGCAAGCTTGATTTCCTCGTCCACGCCATTGCCTTCTCCGACAAGGATGAGCTGACTGGCCGCTATGTCGAGACGTCACGCGACAATTTCCTGCGCACAATGGACATTTCGGTCTATTCCTTCACCACCATCGCCAAGCGCGCCGAGGCGCTGATGACCGATGGCGGCTCACTGCTGACGCTGACCTACTACGGCGCCGAAAAGGTCATGCCGCACTACAACGTCATGGGTGTCGCCAAGGCGGCGCTCGAGGCCAGCGTGCGCTACCTGGCGGTCGATCTCGGCGCCAAGAAGATCCGCGTCAACGCCATTTCGGCCGGCCCGATCAAGACCCTTGCCGCTTCCGGCATCGGCGATTTCCGCTACATCCTGAAGTGGAACGAGTACAATTCGCCGCTGAAGCAGACGGTGACGCAGGAGGAAGTCGGCGATTCCGGCGTCTATTTCCTGTCCGACCTGTCGCGCGGCGTCACCGGTGAAGTGCACCACGTCGATTCGGGCTACCACGTCGTCGGCATGAAGGCGGTCGACGCGCCTGATATTTCGACGGTCAAGGACTAGCACCCCCCAACCGTCGTCCGTCCCGATCCGCACCGGAAGACCTGATGTACCCGCTGGTTTATATCGCGCGCCACGGCCAGACCGCGTGGAACGCCGAAATGCGGCTTCAGGGGCAGGCTGACACCGATCTCAATGCTCTTGGCCGCGAACAGGCGACCGGCAACGGGCTTCGGCTAGCTGCGTTGGTTCCAGATCCCTGGGAATTCGACTTCGTCGCCAGTCCGATGAAACGGACGCGCGAAACGATGCAGCGTATTCGCGCCGCGATGAAGCTGGATCCGGATGCCTATCGAACCGATCCGCGCCTCGTCGAGGTCAATTTCGGCGATTGGCAGGGATTTACCTTTCCCGAGCTGGAGACCCGGTATCCCGGAGCAAGCGGGACGCGTGCTCTGGACAAGTGGAACTTCCAGCCGCCCGGCGAAGGCGCCGAGAGCTATCAGATGCTGCTCGAACGGGTGAGGCCATGCTTCGACGCGATTGAACGCCAGACGATATGCGTGACCCATGGCGGCGTCATGCGCACCTTGTTTCGTTTCGTTCTGGGATTGGCCGAGGACGAGGCAGCGAACCTGGAAATGCCGCAGGATCGCCTGCTCAAGCTCGAAGGCAAGAGTCTGGAGTGGCTTTGATGCATGTCGCCCAAAAGTGGCCCCGGTTTTGGGAGAACGACATGCATAAAACAAAGACCTAAAGCGGGTCGCCTGAAATCCGTTCAGACGCGACACGCTCTAGGCCATTTCGCAGGCGGCTCGGCGAAAGCTGAACCGCAAACGCTGCATTCAATTGAGGTTGGAAGCTCTAGTTGGCTGAGCTGTCCGGCAGTTCCATGTCGGTGATGACGTTTTCGCCATTGGTCACATCGTAGGCGATAACGATGTCCATGCCCGGCTTCAGCGCGTCGAGATCGGTCTCTGCGTTCAGCTTATAGGACTTGCCGTCATCCAGCGTCAGCGTCGCCGTGTCCTTGTCGATCTTCTTGATCAGGCCTTCGGTCTGGCCGGCGAAAGCGGCGGTGGAAAGCAGCAGCGTGGCGGCAACGGCGCTAATCAGGGTACGCATAATCGTTCCTCTTTATCATTGCACCGGCATGGCGGCGGGCTGTTCAACAGCGGATGGAGCAGAGCAGAAACCAACCGAATGTGTCAAAACTAAATCCGCCAGATCACAGTTTGACCCCTGTGAAAAACGCCAATAGAACGCAATCTTCAGCCGGCTCCGATGCCGGGCAGGGTCATTTCATGTCTCACAACACGTTCGGCCACCTTTTCCGCGTTACCACCTGGGGCGAAAGCCATGGCCCGTCGCTCGGCTGCGTGGTCGACGGCTGTCCGCCCGGCATCCGCTTTACGCGCGACGAGATCCAGGCCGAACTCGACAAGCGCCGGCCGGGACAGTCACGTTTCGTGACGCAGCGTCGCGAACCAGATGAAGTGAAGGTGCTGTC
>NZ_RZQP01000196.1:0-11879 GCF_003998165.1 Mesorhizobium sp. M7A.F.Ca.US.007.01.2.1
CCGCGAGTGCTACCACTGCGCCGCCAATCATCCCGAGTTGTGCAAGACCTTCCCCGAGGCTCCAACCATAACCGGCGTCCATGGCGCCGACAGCGACCCTGAAATGGTCGCACACTGGGCCAGATGCGAGGCATCAGGCTTGCCGAGCAAATTCCGCATCGATCCGGCAGGGCAGTACCGCGCCACCCGCGCGCCGCTGCTGCGCGATGCCGTCAGCTACACCATGACGGGAAAACGGGCGGTCCAGAAGAACCTGTCCGACAGCGTTTCAACCGACCGCATCGGCTCCTTGCTGCTCTATCACTATCCGACGACCTGGAACCATATCCTCGGCGACCACGCCGTTACCTTCCGCGTGCTGCCGATCAGTGCCACGGAAACCGCAGTGACAACGAAATGGCTCGTCCACAAGGATGCGGTCGAAGGCGTCGACTACGACCTCGCTGAGCTCACCCATGTCTGGACCGAGACCAACGACCAGGACCGCCGCATCGTCGAGGAAAACGCCTTCGGCATCCTGTCGCCGGCCTATGAACCAGGCCCCTATTCGGAGCTGCATGAGGGCGGCGTGATCCAGTTCGTCGAGTGGTACGCGTCGTTCATCGGGCCGCGCCTTGCCGAAGGCGGCCGGCCGGCCCTGCGCAGCGTCGCCTAGCCCAGGGGACAAGAGGATGAATGCGATGACGGACCTTGGCCTCTATCGCCATCTCGACCAGATGACGCCCTGGAACGACAGGCTGCAGGTGCTGGAAGTGATCGGCGTCAGCGACGAAGCGCCTGACGTGAAGACCTTCACCTTCCGCTCCGACAACCAGACCTGGTTCCGCTACAAACCGGGGCAGTTCGTGACTCTGGAACTGCCGACATCGGACGGGCCGCTGATGCGCACCTACACGCTGTCGTCCTCGCCGTCGCGGCCGTTCTCGATCGCGGTGACGGTCAAGGCGCAGGCGGGCAGCACCGGTACGCGCTGGATGTTCGACCATCTGACGCCCGGTTCGCACGTCAAGGCCTATGGGCCGACCGGCGACTTCTCGCTGCACAGCCACCCGGCCGCCAAATACCTGTTCATTTCGGCCGGTTCCGGCGTGACGCCGATGATGTCGATGCTGCGCTGGCTGAACGACTGCGCGCCATGGACCGATGTCGGCTTCGTCAACTGCGCGCGCCGCCCGGAAGAGATCATTTTCCGCAAGGAGCTCGAACTGCTCGGCAGCCGCATGCCTGGGCTGTCGCTCGGCTTCATGATCGAGGAGCGGTCGAGCCGCGAGGGCTGGTTCGGCCATATGGGCCGCATCGACGCGATCCGGCTGCCATTGCTGGCGCCCGATTTCCGCGAGCGCGAGATTTTCTGCTGCGGCCCCGATCCTTTCATGCGCGCCGTGCGCGGCATGCTGGACGCAGCCGGCTTCGACATGGCGAAATACCATCAGGAAAGCTTTGCCGCGCCTGCCGTGGAGGAGATCCCGGCGCCGTTCTCGCCGCCGGCGGAAGACGGCGCCGCTGCCACCGTGGAGGCCGTGACACCGATCCGGTTCTCGCATTCCGATGTCGATGCCGAATGCGTCGCCGGCCAGACCGTGCTGCAGACGGCACGCGCCTCGGGGGTGCGGATTCCCGCCGCCTGCGAGTTCGGCCTGTGCGGCACCTGCAAGGTGAGGAAGGTCGCGGGCGACGTCGAGATGAGCCACAATGGCGGCATCCTCGATCACGAAATCGAAGACGGCTTTATCCTCGCCTGTTGCTCGAAGCCGCTTTCGGCGCTTGAAATCGAGGCGTGACCGGCAGGCACGGTCAGAGGCTGTCCATGCCCGCGCGGCCTGCAGCTGCGCTCGGCCGGGCCTACGCCATCTTGCCAAAAACCCTGCAAATGGTTAGACGCCTGCAACGGTGGGGTTGACCGTAGGGCCCGAAGATCATCTCCGCGGCCTGCTTCGGCGGGGAGCAAACATGCGACAATCCGGCGTATATGCCATTGCCAGCAAGGATATCGTCTTTGAATCCTTCGATGGCGAAGCCGTCGTTCTCGACCTGACCACCGGTAAATATTTCGGCTTCTCTGATTCAGGCAGCAGGCTTTGGGATGCACTGTCGTCCGGCGTGCCTGCCTCCGAACTGGTCGGCGCCGCGACCGGGATTGGCGCCCTCGATGCCGCCGCGATTGACGGCTTTGTTTCACAATTGCTCGAATTCGGTTTGCTGGCGGCCGCAACCGATGGCGTGGCAAGACCGGTTCCCAGCGAATTGCTGGCTCAGCTCGCCGCTGCCGGCGAGCCCCTCAAGGTCGACATCCATGACGACCTTGCCGACCTCATTGTCGTCGATCCCATCCACGAGGTCGAGGAGCCCCTCGGCTGGCCCGCAGTGAAGCAGGCCAACTGAGGCGCGCCAGGCTCTCGTTGCCGGACGGCTCCGGAACAGGCAGACCATGCCGAACGTCACTCTCGAAAACCTGACTGACTACGCACGTCATGTCCTGGCGCAAGCGCAGAGCAGCGCCGCGCATTATCCACTGACCTGCAAGGTGGGTTTGCCGCATCTGGAGTTGACCGCTCATGTGAGTGCCGGCGCGTTGGCGGATGCCTTCGCTCATGGCTTTGTCACGGCTGCGGACAACCGAGCGCCTGCCGACATCTGCCGCATCTTCGTCGCACATCCCGGCATTGACGGCATCGCGGCACCGGCCAGATGGGGCCAAGGACCCTTCACGCAGCATGGCTTCGCCACCAGGCTGGCGGAAGCCGGATTGCGCGGCAACCATTTCCACGACCTGGATTTCTGGCAGTTCTATGATCCGCAACGTCGCGTTGGCGTGCAATTGATGGCCTCGGCCGATGCCTTTCCACCGTGGGAGCCGGGAGCGCCGCTGCGCCCCTTCCTCCATTGGGAATATGCGGCACGTGGCATGCGGCTGGCCCATGCGGGGACGCTCGGCACCAAAGGCAGGGGCGTACTGCTGGCCGGCGCGGGCGGCGCCGGGAAATCCGGGACCGTCGCCGCCGGCCTCCTCCACGGGCTGGACAGCGTCGGCGACGATTATGTGCTGGTCGACCTCTCCAACGGCGTGACTGCCCGCCCGTTGTTTTCAACACTCAAGCAGGATCCCCAGGGATTCGCGCGACTTGGGCTGGATCACCGGCTGCCAGCTCATAGCCCGCTCAACTGGCAAGGCAAATATGCTTTTCACATTCATGACATCGCGCCCCGGCCGGTGCCTGAAACCCTGGACATCGTTGCGCTGCTGGTGCCACATCTCGGCGGAGGCGGGGCAAGTTCGATCGTGCCGGTGTCGCGCAGGGATGCCATGATTGCCTTGGCGCCGTCCGGCATAGCGCAGATGCCGGGCGAGCGGGAGAGCGGCTTTCGCTTCTTCAGCGACCTGACCCGCCTGCTGCCGTGCTATCGTCTGTCGCTGGGGACGCAGCCACAGGAGATAGCCGGCACGATTGCGGACTTTCTTGTGCGGGGCGCTTCGTGAAACTGAGCGTGATAATGCCCGTCTACAACCGTGAGCGCTATGTCGTTTCGGCATTGCGCTCGCTGGTGCGGCAGCGGGACGCCGCCGATCTCGACATCATCGTCATCGACGACGGTTCGACCGACGGCTCTGCTGAGGCCGTACGCTCGATGATGCGCGAAAACCCCTGCATCCGACTGTTCCAGCAATCGAACATGGGCGTGGCCAGGGCGCGCAACGCCGGGCTGCGGCAACTGCCGCCGGATGCGGAGTTCGTGTCATTCCTGGATTCTGACGACATCTCGCTGGCCGGACGGTTCAAGGCCGATCTCGCCCGCTTCGAGGCTACCTCCGGGCTTGAGCTAACCTATTCGCTGATGACGCTGGTCGACCGGATCGACGACGAGAAGCTCAAGCCGGAGGCGGACTGCTGTACCATGACGCTTCGCGGAATTTCGCTGAGCACCGCTCTCTTCAGTCGAACGCTTGTCGATCGCATCGGCCATTTCGACGAGGACTTTGAGCAGTCCGAGGACACGGATTATCTGTTGCGAGTCTTCGAAACCGGTCCGCGCTACGAATTGCCGAACACCGTCGCGATCTACTACCGACGCCACGCCGGAAATGTCACCAAGGAACATAGCGGCAGGGTCCGCAACCACTTGCGTGCAATCCACAAGTCGATGCGGCGGCGCAAGGCCGATCCGTCACGGCGAGAGGTCCAGGGCATCTTCGAATTGAAGAGTCCCGCCGATTGGCGGATGCCATGATGCTCGACACAATCGGCTCGGATCAGCCAAGCCCGCAACGCTGCTGGAGACGCCGATGAGGCTGAGCGTCATCATGCCGGTCTACAATCGCGAACAATTCGTTGGCCTGGCGCTGCGCTCGTTGCTCAGGCAGCGCGAAGACATCGATCTCGACATCATCGTCATTGACGACGGGTCGACCGATGGCTCGGCAGCCGTCGTACGGTCGTTGATCGACGAGGCCCCATGCATTCGTCTTTTCCAGCAGATCAATGGCGGGGTCACCAAGGCGCGCAATGCCGGGCTGAAGCAGTTGCTGCCGCAGACGCGTCTGGTGTCGTTTCTCGATTCGGACGACATCTCCCCGATAGGCCGCTTCAAGGCGGATCTCGCCTGCTTCGAAGAGGATCCTGGCCTCGATCTGACCTATTCGCGCATGACGCTGATAGACAAGATAGATGGCGAGACACTGGAACCGGCCGCCGACAGCCACTCCATCACCGTGCGAGGAATCCACCTGTCCGCCGGGATCTTCGCGCGAGACCTCATCGAGCGCACCGGTGGTTTCGACGAGGATTTCAAACAGGCCGAGGACACCGACTATCTGTTGCGTATCTTTGAGAGCCAGGCAAAATACGTTATGCCCGATACGGTGGCTCTCTATTACAGGCGTCATCCCGGCAACATGACCAAGGAAGCCGATGTGCCCTTTCGCGAGTTCATGCGCGCTATTCACAAGTCGATGAAGCGTCGCCGGGCCGACCCCAGCTTGCGCCGGGTGGAGGGGATTTTCGACTTCAAGGATCTCGCGCAGTGGCGGTTCCTTTGATGGCAGGCTACGGCGTCGTCATTCCGGCTTTCAACGCGGCCGCCACCATAGGCGCTGCCCTGAACTCCGTTCTGGCCCAGACGGCAAAAGCGGAGGCCATCGTCGTGGTCGATGACGGTTCGACCGATGATACGGCCGCGGTGATCGATGCGATGAACCTGCCGGTGACGGTGCTGCGACAGGACAATGCCGGACCCGGCAGCGCAACGACCCGTGGCATTGCGGCACTCTCGACGCCGCTCATCGCGACGCTCGATGCCGACGATTTGTGGCTGCCGGACAAGATCGAACAGCAACTGGCCTATCTCGGCCGTCATCCCGGGACAGCGGGCGTCTTTACGCACTGGCGGACGTTTCGCGGCGACAGCCCCGATTTGCCCGATGCGGCCAGTGGAGCCGGCTGGTCGCGCACGACGATGATGATCCGCCAGGAGGTGGTGCAGAGCGTCGGTCCCATCATCGACCCACCAGGCGGTCGCGGCGAGATGATCGACTGGATCGCCCGGGTTCGTGAGGCAGGCTTTGTACTTGCCATGCTCGACGACGTGCTTGCATTGCGCCGCATCCGTCCGGGCAGCCTTTCCTACGGCCGCGATCCGGCACGCGACCGGGGCTATCTCCAGGTCGCAAGGCTCGCCATGCAGCGGCGGGCCCAGAACAAGGCGGGCTCCAGTTGAACGCCAGGCCTGTTCGCCGCATCAGCCGCCGCTTCCCGGACTATGGCTGGTCGTGGCCCACCGGCCAGTTGGACCTGTTGCTGAAGGCGGCGCTGCTCTCCGATGAGGACGCAGCCGCTGCCTGCGCCGCGCGCTGGCTCGACGAGAACGACATCGACCTCGTCTCGTTTCGAGAACATCGTCTGCTCGCCGCCATCTCCGACAGGTTCGGCAGAAAACTGGCCGGGCATACCGCGCACCCGCGCCTCGTCGGCCTGCAGAAGATGCTGTGGACGAAGTCGCGCATGGCGATGCGCGAGGCCGAGCCGGCGCTGAAGGCGATGGCCGACGGCGGCGCCGACATCATGCTGATCAAGGGCGCCAGCCGCATTGCCTTGAACGCGTCGGCGCAGCGTGGTCGGGTGGCGCATGACATCGACATACTGGTGCGCCCGCGCGACATGGCTGCCGTCTTCGACATCTTGCGCGACCGCGACTGGCAGATCGCCTCGGGCGTCAGCGCGCAATATCTGCGAACCCGGTTGGCGTCGCTGCGGTCGATGAACTTCTTCAAGGGCCGTTTCGGCGACATCGACCTGCACCAGCTCGGCTATGATGGGTCGCAGACGAGCGCGGAAGACGACCTGGCGATCTGGCAACGGGCGGTCCCGGCACAATTCAGCGGCGTCGCGGTCTTCGTGCCATCGCCGGCCGATCGCATGGCACTGGCCATCGCCCATGGCGGCCTCGACGCCCACACCCACAGCGACTGGCTTGTCGACTGCGCGGTCGCCATCCATGCCGAAGACGTCGATTGGGGGATGTTCCTCGACATCGTCGGAAGACGCGGCCTGGCGGTTCCAGCGGCGGTGGCGTTATCCTATCTGGCGTTCGAGATCGGCATTCCGGTGCCGGAACGGACAATGGCCAGAATCTTCGAGATGGCCGACCGGGCTGGCCTGTCGCGTTGGTCGTCGGTTCTGCAAGCCAAGCCGCGCACGGATTTCGGCGGCCTGGTCTGGCTGTCGCGCGGCCTTGCCAAGCAGTTGCGCCTGAAGCGGAAGAAGGGCCGGTTGCAGCAGGAGCCGCCCGCCAAACCCTGGCGCGGGAGACCGGCCGCGGGCAAGCCGCAAGCCGCATCGGCGCCTCTGGTGTTTTCGCAGGCCATCGCCTGTCCGCAAACGACCGGCGACATGATGCTCGACATCACCGTCAGGATCGGCGTTCCGCCGGTCCGGCGCCGCATCGAAATGGAGATCAATGACGGTGGCGAGCATATCGCTCGCCTGCGTGCCGTGGCTATCAGCCGATCCGGCAGGGAACGCGTGCTGCATTTTCGCGGCAAGGTGACGCTCGACGGCGCGCGAGTTGCCTTGACGCTTGAGGCGCGACCATCGCGACAGTTTCGCGAGTGGAACGACGCGGCCACGGTGGCCGCCTATGGCGCCTTGCCTTTCCAGTTGCTGTCGGCGGGTTTCTTGCCGATCGGCTGAAGGCGAATCCGACGAACCTTTCTCGCAAGGCGGCGTCCGCTCAAACTCCGTAGCGTTCGGTGCGGATGATTTCGGCTGCAACGCCGGCATCGATCAGCGCCTGGGCTGCCGCGGAAACGAAGGCATTGGAGCCGCAGACGAAGGCGAGACCGGGCGGCTCGGGCAGCCGCGCCATGGCTTGCGCCATCATCGCGACGTCCACCCGCCGCGCATAGTCGGCCGGGCGGCGTGCGGCTTCGCGGGTCAGTGTCAGCACCAGCTCGAAGCCGTCCTGACGCTCGTCGAGGGCGATCAGCTCGTCACGAAAGATCACTTCGTCCCAGACCCGGACCGAAAAGACCAGGACGACGGGCACCGCTGAATTCCGTGCGGCGCGGTGGCGGATCATCGACATCAAGGGCACGACGCCCGAACCGCCGCCGACCATCACAAGCGGCCCACCCTCATCCTTCGGCCAGACGAAATGCCCGCCAAGCGGCCCGCGCAGTTCGATTTCGTCGCCAATTGCCGCGACCTCGTGGAAGAAGGGCGAAACCTCGCCATCGTCGAGTTTTTCGATCGCCAGTTCGATTGCGCCATTCGTTTCGGGCGCGGAGGCGATGGAATAGGAGCGGCGCGCCTGATAGCCGTCCGGCGCCGTAAGCCTGACGTCGACATGCTGCCCGGCGCGATAGGCGAAGGGCCGAGACGGCTGAAAAAAGAAGCTGGTGACACGCGGCGTGCGCTTTTCGATGCGGACGATGCCGGCTGTTTGCCAGGGCGACTGCACTGCCGCCGTATCGCTCATGGATCGTCCGTGTAGCGTTGCTCGCGCCATGGGTCGCCATAGATATGGTAGCCGCGCAATTCCCAGAAACCGGGCTCGTCGCGCGTGGTGAATTGCAGGCCGTTCAGCCATTTGGCCGACTTCCAGAAATAGAGATGCGGCACCAGCAGCCTTGCCGGGCCGCCATGATCCGGTGTGATCGGCTTGCCTTCGTAGAGCAGCGCGACCATGGCCTTGCCGGCGGTGAGATCCTTGACCGGCACATTGGTGGTGTAACCGTCGAACGCGTGCGCCAGCGTGAAGCCGGTCGGCGGCTCCACACCCGCGTCGGCAAGGATATCGTCGACCAGCACGCCCTGCCACGGCGTGTCGAACTTGGTCCATGCGGTCACGCAATGGATGTCGCGCGTCATCTTGGTCAGCGGCAGCGCGTTGAACTCGGCCCAGTTCCATTTCTTGATCGGGCGTGGCCCATGTTTCAGCGTGAAAGACCAATCCTCGGTGCGCACGCGCGGCGTCGGACCGGCCGACAGCACCGGAAAACCCTGTTCAAGATATTGGCCGGGCGGGATGCGGGCATCGTCATCGGTTGGCGGGCGCCGTCCTGAAGAGAAACCTCGGGTGACCATCGCGGCAATCTCCTGCATCGGGCCGACATCAGCCTGATGCAATGTTCTCGAAGATGTCGTGGCGGGCAACCAAAATCTTGACGGGCGGAGGCCGGAGGGGATCGTCGCCGACGAACCCTGCCGGTCCCGTTCACGTCAAGGCCATTACTCAGCCATTGGCAAAAGGCACCGCGATGTAGATCTGAGCGTCGCCACGCTCGACCAGCAACAGCACCGACTTGCGGCCAGACTTGCCGGCTTGCGCGATTGCCTGGGTTACCTGCCTGGCGTTCTTAACCGGCACCTGATTGACGGCAACGATGATGTCGCCGGCCTGTATTCCGGAAGCGGCGGCGGCTTTGTCGGGATTGACGCTGGCAACCACCGCGCCGTGCTGCTTGCCGGCTAGGTTCATCTGCTGGCGAATGTCGGGCGTTATATCCATCAAGCCGAGCCCTATCGCCGGAGCGCGCCCGGCGCTGGGCGTGTCGGACCCGTCATCCAGCGACGCGGTCTTCGCATCGGCGCTGTTCTGGCCGACATCGACGGAAATCCGCATCGGCTTGCCTTTGCGCCAGACGTCGACCGTTTCCGTGGCGCCCGGCGCGACATCGGCGACCGCCCGCGACAGGTCCTTGGGGTCCTTCACGTCCTGCCCGGCAAAGCTGGTGATGACGTCGCCCGTCTCGATGCCGGCCTTGGCCGCCGGCGAGCCGTCATTGACCTCTGAAACCAGCGCGCCGCCGGGATGGTCGAGCCCGATGGCGCTCGCGACATCCGGTGTCACCTCCTGGATCTGAACGCCGAGATAGCCGTACTGGATGGAGCCGCCCTTCATCAGCTTGGCCACCACCTTCTGGGCCTGGTCCGACGGAATGGCAAAGCCGACGCCGACGCTGCCGCCATTGGGCGAATAGATCGCCGTGTTGATGCCGACGACATTGCCCGCGACATCCACCAGCGGGCCGCCGGAATTGCCGTGGTTGATCGGCGCGTCGATCTGGATGAAATCGTCGAACGGCCCGCTATGCAGGTCACGGCCGCGCGCCGAGACGATGCCTGCCGTGACGGTGGTGCCGATGCCGAACGGGTTGCCGAAGGCCAGCACCTGGTCGCCTGGCATAAGCTTGTCGGAATCGCCCCATTTGACGGTCGGCAGGGGTTTGTCCGACTTGATCTTCAGCACGGCGAGATCGTTCTTGGCATCGCGCCCGACAAGCTTGGCCGGAAGTTCGGTGCCGTCGTCGAGCGTCACCTTGATCGAAGAGGCCCCATCGATGACGTGATTGTTGGTGACGATGGTGCCGTCGGAGGCGACGATGAAGCCGGAACCCAGCGCCTCGGCGCGCTGCGGTTGCTGTTGCGGCGGCGTCTTGGGCGTCGGCATGCCCTGGTCACCGAAGAACTGGCGGAAATAGTCGTCGAAAGGCGAGCCGCCGTCGAAAGGAGAGGCATCGCTCATCGTTTCAGGCTGTGCCTTCATGACGGTGGTGACCGTCACCACCGCCGGCTTGTCGGCGGCAACGATGGGTGCGAACGAGCCATTGGGCGCAGTGATGCCGGCGACAGGTGTCTGGGTCGTCGGAACGGTGTTGCCCGCGCTTTGGGCGAAAGACATGACGAAGGGGGATATGATCAGCGCAGCGCCCAGCAAGGCCGCGACGCGATGCCTACGAAGGATATCTGACATGGTCGTTTGTCCGGGCGAGAGTTGATCCAGCGCCGTGGCCTCCCATGCGGGAAATCGGTCATCGGCGTGTCGAGGTTGCAATTGCCCGTCTCGCCTACATGGCAGCCAACCGGATCGACGGCCTTGCATCTAGGGCGCGGATTGGCCCGATTTAGGGTTTTCGGGCGACCTTACGAAGATTTAATATCCGCACGGCGGCAGGGTCACAAAGTCGTCGGGTCGCGCCTTGCTGCCTCGCTGGAGCCTCAGCCACCGGCGGTTCGTCCGAGATAGGCCGTAGCAATCTCGCGCATGCGCTTGCCGTCGAAGCTCGGTCCGTGTCCTCCATGACCGATACGGATCGGCAGGTCGAGCAGGCGCCGCATCGTACTGATATAGGCGGCCCGGTCGGAATCCGGCAGGTCGTCTATCAGCATGGCGTCGTAGATGGCATCGCCGCTGAAGAACAGTCCGTCGGCCTCGTCGAACAGCGCGATCGAATCCGGTGAATGGCCCGGCAAATGCAGCACGCGAAATTGCCGGTCGCCAAGATCGACGACATCGCCCTCGTCCAGGGTTCGCGTCAACGGCGCGGGCGGGATCCTGTAGTCGGCCGACTTCCATCCGGGCGCCGGCAGTTTCGAGACGGCACCCTCGAGGTCGTGGAACATGTAGGCGTAAGTCGCGGCCTCATCCATGGTCTCGAACCGAGCCGCGCTCATTCTTGGCCCGGCCCGCAACGGGAATTCATGCAGCGAGCCGACGTGGTCGAGATGGATGTGGGTGGCAACGACCAGCAACGGCTTGCCCTGCGGCGTCTCGATCTGCGGCGCCAGCGGACAGATGCCCATACCGGTGTCGACGAGCAGGTCGGCATCGCGACCGCGCAGATGCCAGATATTGGCCCGAACATAGGCATGCACGAAGGGCTCGGTCAGCATCGTCGTCTTGCCGTCGACCACGCTCCTGCTGAACCAGTCCGGCATCAAGTGTGAGTCCGGCATACGAAGTGAGCCGGGCATCAGGTGTGAGCCCGGCATCAGGTGTGAGCCCGGCATCAGACGAAGGGCTTCCCGACCTTGTACTTTTCCGGCACCAGCCGCTTGAGATAGGCCATGCCGGCATCCGACAGCTGATTGACGTCGGGCTTCATGAAATCGTCCGGCATGTGGCGGGTCTTGCCGGCGACGTTCTTGAGCGGCACTTTCTTCAGCACCGTTCTGGTGCCGTCATATTGCAGCGCCACCGAGCCGCCGCCCTGTTCGGCGACGGTGACGGCGAAAGCGCCGGCATCGAAAGCCTCCTGCGCGTCGACCGCGCTGATGGCGCCGATATAGCCGCGCGGCATGTAGCCGAGCGCGTCGGCGCGGGCACGTTTGCCCGGCAGGCCTTCCGCCAACGCGCGCTCGAGTGCGGCCGGCAGATCGCTGCCCGACAGCTTGACGTTGCCATGCGCGTCGCGCTCAAGCTTGTCCGGCGGCACCAAGCTTTCGACCAATGCCTTGCCGTCGGCGGTGCTGACGCCTTCCGAAACGGCGACGATGCAGCGCTTGTGGCGATCGAGCGTGGCACGCACGTCGTCGATGAAGCCAGCGGCCGAGAACGGCCGCTCGGGCACGTAGACGAGATGAGGGCCGCTGTCGGGGTCGAGC
>NZ_RZQP01000197.1:0-11874 GCF_003998165.1 Mesorhizobium sp. M7A.F.Ca.US.007.01.2.1
CATCGGGATCATGTCGAGCCCGGCGCCATGACGGATTGCCGCCCGCAGCAGCTTTGCGCCGTCGAAAAGCTGTGGGGGCAGCGGCGCGCGCACGATGACGATGTCGGCATTTTTCGCCTCGGCGGCCAGCGTGGCCGGATCGATGGCGGAGGCGACGACGAGCTCGCCGGCGCCGGAGAGCATAGCCGAGGCGCGCGGGTGCAGAGGGTGCGTCGTGAGGATACGAGCCATGTCGGTCAGGCTTTTTCGAGCGCAGGGCTTTGCGGCTCCTCGCCATGGCCCTCGATCAGGCCCTTCCAGTAGCTCTCAGCGCCCTGCAGATGGGCGCTCATCAGCGCCTGGGCGAGATTGCCGTCGCGGCGCAGCAGCGCCTCATAGATCTGGATATGCTCGGCATGCGAGCGCACGTTGCGCTCGGGGTCGTTGAAATAGATCGGCAGGCGCTGCTCGCCCATCATGTAGTAGACGCTGCAGACATTGTGGAAGACGCTGTTCTTGGTGGCGCGCACGATTTCGAGGTGGAATTCGCGGTCTTCCCTGGCAAGCCCTTCGCCGGCGGCGATGCGCTCTTCCGAAGCCTTCAGGATTTCGCGCAGCCGCTCGAAATTCTCCTCTGTGGCACGCGAACAGGCAAGTTCGGCCGCCTTGATCTCATGGATCTTGCGCAGTTCGACCGTCTCGTAGATCTGGATCGGGTCGAGCGGCAGGCCCGCGCGGGCAAAGAGCGCCATGGCCTCCACACTGGCCTGCTTGGTGTCGATGTAGATGCCGGACTTGGCCCGGCGCTCAACGATGCGCATGGCCTCCAGGATGGCCAGCGCCTCGCGGATCTGACCGCGGCTGACGGCGAAATGCTCCGCCAGTTCGCGCTCCGATGGCGTTCGGCCGCTCTCCTTGTCCGAATGGGAGAACAGGTAGGCAGCGAGTTCCGCGAGAAGGTTCTTTTCTTTCATCGTCAACCGCGTTGCGCGTGCGCCTCCAGGAACCGCTCCGAAATGGTGAATCCCAGACCCGGTTTTTCCGGGATCGCTATCATACCGTCCCTGGCTTCGACAGTCTCTTCGACCAGATCATGGATCATCGGGTTGGCGCCGAGCGAATATTCGACGGTGAAACTCGACGGCGAGGCGGCGCAGACATGCAAGCCTGCGAAAAAACAGGGCGCGCCGGCCCACAAATGCGGCGCAAAGCGCAGATTGAAGGCGCTGGCGATGGTGCCGATCTTCATCGCCTCGCTGATGCCGCCGCAGAAGGCGGGATCGGGCTGGAAGATGTCGGCGGCTTTGAGCACGGCAAGGTCGCGGAAGGCGTAGCGGGTCGCCTCGCTTTCGCCTGTGGCGATCGGAACGGCGCCACTTGCCCGCACTTCGGCCATGCCCGGCTTATCGTCGGCGATGATAGGTTCCTCGAACCAGGCGAGGTCCAAATCGTTGACAAGGTGGATGAAGCGCTTGGCTTCAGCCACCGTGTAGGTGCCGTGCGCGTCGACCATCAGTTCGACATCGGGGCCGAGCGCCTGCCGTGCGGCGCGCACGCGGGTGGCGGAAATGTGTGCCGCGCCGTCCATGGCGCCAACCCGCATCTTCAGTGCCTTGAAACCGCCCTTGGCGATATAGGATTTCAACTGCTCGCCGATGGCGTCGGCGGCCGCCCAGCCGCCGGACGCGTAAGCCGGCATGCGATCGAGCTTGCGGCCGCCGAGCAGCCGCCAGACAGGAACGCCAAGCGATTTGCCAAGAATGTCCCACAGCGCGATGTCGACGGCGCTGATCGCGGCGATGCTCATGCCGCGCCGCGCCAGCTGCGGCATGGCGTGGCCGCCGCGTGCGGCGCTGTCGTGGCGCACGCCATTGTAGAGCATCTCCCAGATGATGCCGATGTCGGCCGGATCGCGGCCGACCAGCTGCGGCCCGACTTCATGGTTCAGCATGTGGACGAGTGCACCGTAGCTGCCGGCACTGCCGGCGGCGTTCTTGCCTTCGCCCCAGCCGACCAGCCCGTCATCGGTCTCGATGCGCAGGATGGCGGCGTCGAAGGTCGTCACCTGACCGAAGTCGCTGCGGTGCTGCCGAGCGGCTTCGATCGGAACGCGGATCCACCAGGCTTGGACGGACTTGATACGCATATTCTTCCCCAGCCCTGCGCCGGTCAGGGCGGAAGGGCGAATTTCCCTGAGGTAGTCGACTACTTGATCAGCGGCAGCAACGTTTCGGCGTTGATGCGCATCTGGTCGGTGTAGAATTTCTCGGTGAGCACGCTGGAGCCGTGGTCCTGGATGAACTTCAGCTGTTCGGGCGAGATATCGACCGGATTGCGCTCGACCATGTCGGGATAGGGGGCCGCCGGCGTCCGGTCGACGGGCGCGACGAACTCGTTGGTCAGCGCGCCGTCGTAGCCGATCTCGCGCAAGGTGGCGACGATCTTCGGCCAGTCGATCTGGCCGAGACCGGCGGCGAAGCGGTTGTTGTCGGCGACATGGAAGTCGAACAGGCGCTTTCCGGCCTGCCGGATCGCGTCATAGACGTTAAATTCTTCCATATGGAGGTGGTAGGCGTCGAGGCAGACACCGCATTCGGGGCTGACCGCGTCGGCCAAAGCCAGCGCCTGGGCGCCGCGATTGAACAGATAGGTCTCGAAGCGGTTGAGCGGTTCAACAGCGATCTTGACGCCGACCTTCTTGGCGTGGGTGAAGCATTCGCGGGTGGCGTCGACGACCCACTTCCATTCCTCTTCCTCGGTGCCGTCAGGCACGACCTTGCCGACGGTCGCGGGAACCAGCGTGATGATCTCGCCATCGAGTTCGCCGACCATGGTCAGCACGTCCTTGACATACTGAACGGAACGCTCGCGCTGGCCCTGGTTCCTGGCGGCAAGGTTGCGCTCGCCCAGCATCAGGGTCACCGCGCCCCAGCAACGAATGCCATGCTCCTTCAGCAGCGCCCGGGTCTCCCTGGTCTTGTACTGCTCGGGTTCGCCGGAAATCTCGATCGACTCATAGCCGAATTTCTTGATGCGCTTGAGCGTCGTTTCCAAAGGTTCCGCGCGCATCCAGTTGTGCGTCGAAAGATGCATGGTCTGTCCTTCCCAACTCGTCTCTATGGTTCGCCTGCGACATGCATCGCCAAAAGGCGACACAAAGCTTCCTCCCCAAGGCGTTCCCAGCCTTTTCTCGCAAACTGGTTCGACCAATTGGGCCTGAAGCGAGGTCTACAGCAAATTATCCGGATCGGCAAGAAGCGCCGGGACGCAACTTTCGCTGTGGAGTATTTCCTTGATTATATTGAGATATATATGCCTGCGCCGGGTGGTTTTGGGGTCATGATGGCGCATTGCAAGGCTTGACCAAAATTCCACATTTGGTAATACCAGAATGGTGGTGCGTGCAAGCGCCCGTTGAGAAAAGACCAAAGTGGCTGGCCCTGTTTCCAATCGGCGCTATGCTCGGTCGCGAGAGAAATGAGGGAGGATGCCGATGCCGACGACAATGAAGGGCCCGGGGCTGTTTCTGGCGCAGTTCGCGGGCGACGCCGCGCCGTTCAACTCACTGGCGTCGATCACCAAATGGGCGGCCGGTCTCGGCTACAAGGGCGTGCAGATCCCGACCTGGGACGCGCGGCTGTTCGATCTCAAGAAGGCGGCCTCTTCCAAGGCCTATTGCGACGAGGTGAAAGGCATTTGCGCCGACGCCGGCGTCGAGATCACGGAATTGTCGACGCATCTGCAGGGGCAATTGGTGGCGGTGCATCCTGCCTATGACGCGCAGATGGATGGCTTTGCGCCGCCATCGGTGCACAACAATCCCGCAGCCCGGCAGAAGTGGGCTGTCGAGCAGATGAAGTTCGGCGCCAAAGCATCGCGTAATCTAGGCCTGAATGCTTCAGTGTCGTTTACCGGCTCGCTGGCTTTCCCTTACCTCTATCCGTTCCCGCAGCGGCCGGCTGGACTCATTGAGGAAGCGTTTGGCGAGCTCGGCAAACGCTGGAAGCCGATTCTCGACGTGTACGAGGACAACGGCGTCGATGTCGGCTATGAAATTCACCCGTCTGAAGACGTTTTCGACGGCGCCACTTTCGAGATGTTCCTCGACGCGGTCGGCGGCCACAAGCGCTGCAACATCAATTACGATCCGTCGCATTTCCTGCTGCAGCAGCTCGACTATCTCGAATTCATCGACATCTATCATGAGCGCATCAAGGCGTTCCACGTCAAGGACGCCGAGTTCAACCCGACCGGCCGGCAAGGCGTCTATTCCGGCTATCAGAGCTGGACCAACCGCGCCGGGCGCTTCCGTTCGCTGGGCGATGGACAGGTGGATTTCGGCGGCATCTTCTCCAAGCTGACGCAGTACAATTATGATTCCTGGGCGGTGCTGGAGTGGGAGTGCTGCCTGAAGCATCCGGAGGATGGTGCGGCCGAAGGCGCGCCTTTCATCGAGCACCACATCATCCGGGTGACGGAAAAGGCATTCGACGACTTCGCCGCTGGCACCACCGACAAGAAGTTGCTGCGCGCCATGATGGGAATCTAGCTCGATTTTCCCTCCCCTTCGCGGGGAGGGTGGCCCAAAGGCCGGGTGGGTCGGTTCACACCGCGCTCTGCCTCAACGACCCCACCCGATCCGCTGCGCGGATCGACCTCCCCTCGAGGGGGGCAAGCAACAGCGAGGAGCAAGATATGGTCGGCGCATCGAAGTCGGAAACGGGAGGCGGCCCGATCCGCTACGGCATGGTCGGCGGCGGGCAAGGCGCCTTCATCGGCGCGGTGCATCGGATCGCGGCGCGGCTGGACAACGAGTTCGTGCTGGTTGCCGGCGCTTTGTCAGCCGACCCGGCCCGTGCCAAGGCCTCGGCGGCCGAACTGGGGCTCGACCCCTCACGCAGCTACGCATCCTATGCCGAGATGGCCAAGGCCGAGGCGAAGCGCCCCGACGGCATCGAAGCGGTGGCCATCGTCACGCCCAACAATGTGCATGTGCCAGCGGCAAAAGCTTTCCTCGAGGCCGGCATCCACGTCATCTGCGACAAGCCGCTGGCGACGACGCTGGCCGAAGCGAAAAAGCTCGCGGCGATAGTCGAGAAGACCGGCAAGGTGTTCGTGCTGACGCACAACTACACCGCCTATCCGATGGTGCGGCAAGCACGCGAAATGGTCGCCAAGGGCGTGCTCGGCGACATCCGCATCGTGCAGTCCGAATATCCGCAGGACTGGCTGACCGAGGATTTGGCGGCGACAGGCCAGAAGCAGGCGGCGTGGCGCTCCGACCCCAAGCAGGCAGGTGCCGGCGGTGCGCTGGGCGATATCGGCACGCATGCCTACAACCTCGCCCGCTTCGTCTCGGGGCTGGAACTGGACTCCCTGTCGGCCGATCTCGACGCCTTCGTGCCGGGACGGCTACTGGATGACAACGTCAACGTCATGCTGCGCTTCAAGCCTACCGGCAAGACGCACCCGGCCAAGGGCATGATCTGGGCAAGCCAGGTGGCGCCCGGCCATGAGAACGGGCTGAAGCTGCGCATCTATGGCTCGAAGGGTGGGCTGGAATGGGTGCAGGCCGACCCGAACTATCTCTGGTACACCCCATTCGGCCAGCCAAAGCAATTGATTACCCGCAATGGCGCCGGCGCGCTGCCGGTGGCGGGCCGTGTCAGCCGCGTGCCGTCAGGCCATCCGGAAGGCTATCTCGAAGGCTTCGCCAACATCTACCAGGAGGCCGCACGCGCCATCCGGGCGGCACGCCGCAAGGGTGGCAAGCCGCCCAAGGACGTCGTCTTCCCGACCATCCAGGACGGCGTAGAAGGCATGGCCTTCATCGAGGCCTGCGTGAAATCGTCGAAGAAGAACGGGGCGTGGACGAAGCTCTAGTCCAAGGGGCGCTGAGATTCAGGTGAGGCCGGCCTGCAAACGGCCGTTTCCTGCGCTTCCGGTGCTCACGTACCCAAAAGTACGCTCCGCTCCGGTTCTCGGAACCAGCCGTTTTCGGCTTGGCCTGACCTGAATCTCAACACCCCGGCGATCCGAGGAATCTAAGGGGAGGGGGCGTCGATGAAAATCGGCATGTGCATGTTCTTGTGGACGACGGCGGTGTCGAAGAAACACGAGCCGTTGCTGCGCGACATCAAGGCGACCGGTTTCGATGGCGTCGAGATACCGATCTTCGCCGGCACGCCGGACGATTATAAAAAGCTCGGCGATCTGCTCGACCGCATCGGGCTGGAGCGGACTGCTGTTTCGGCCATGGGCGATCCGGCGATGAATTTGATCGCGGCCGACGCGGCAACCCGCAAAGCCGGTGTCGACTACATGAAATGGGCGATCGACTGCGCGCAGGCGCTTGGCGCCAGCACGCTGAGCGGCCCTCTGCATTCGACGCTCGGGTCCTTTTCCGGCTCTGGGCCGACGGCCGCGGAGAAGAAGCGCTCCGTCGGCTCGCAGCGCGCCATCGGCGACCATGCCGGCAAGAGGAATGTCACCATCGGGCTCGAGGCGCTGAACCGCTTCGAATGCTATCTCGTCAACACGATGGCGGACCTGTCGGAGCATATCGACGCCATCGACCGGCCGCACATCAAGGCGATGTACGACACCTTCCACGCCAATATCGAGGAGGCCGACCCGATCGGCGCCTACACGAAACACCGCCGGAATGTCGTGCATATCCATATTTCGGAGAATGATCGCGGCGTGCCGGGGCGCGGCAACATTCCCTGGACCGAAACGTTTTCCGCCATCCGCAAGAGCGGCTATGACGATTGGCTGACGATCGAGGCGTTCGGCCGCTCACTCAAGGATTTGGCGGCGGCGACCAAGGTGTGGCGGGATTTTTCAGAGACCCCGGAAGCGGTCTATCGGGAGGGGTATAGGCATATCAAGAGCGGGTGGAAGAAGGCGGCTTAGGCGTCCTGGCCCATTTTCTATTTGCGTTCGCGGCGGTTGCCAGGTGGTTCCCCCACTCCGTCTCGGCTTCGCCGAGCCACCTCTCCCCCCTCCGGAGGGAGAGGAAGGAAGCCTCGGCCTGGGAGGACACTCGGCCTAAGAGGACAGGCGTCGGCTCGGACAGCCTGGCGCTTTCCTCTACCCCGTCGATCGGGGGAGAGGTGTCGAGCGAAGCTCGACGGAGTGGGGGTCGATCCTTTGGCGCCGGTCGAGACGACTTGCGCGTCTGCATCACAAGCCTACCCCTGCTCAGCCTGGATCCTGTTGTAGTCGTGGATCGTCTGGCTCAGCCGGCGGCGCAGGAAGTTGGAGATGTTGTCGAAGATGAAGACGACGAGCAGGATCAGCAGCACCATGTAGAAGACGTTGGCCCAGTTGGAGTTGGTGCGCATCGCTTCCCACAGTTTCAGGCCGATGCCGCCGGCGCCGACAGCGCCGATGATGGTGGCGCCGCGGGTGTTGGATTCCCACTGATAGAGCGTCTGGCTGATGAACACCGGCACCACTTCCGGCAGCACGCCGTAGCGCTGCACCAGGAGGCCGTTGGCTCCGGTCGAGGTAATCCCCTCGCGCGGCTTGTCGTCGATGTTCTCCAGCGCCTCGGAATAGGTTTTGCCGAGCGTGCCGACCTCTGTGAAGAAGATCGCCGCACTGCCAGCCAGCGGTCCCGGCCCGAAGGCGCGGGTGAAGAACAGCGCCCAGATCAGCATGTCGATGGAGCGCATGAAATCGAAGAAGCGCTTGAGCACCTGGTTGACCAGCCGGCTGGGCGTGATGTTGCGGGCGGCGAAGAAGGCCAGCGGGAAGGCGACGATGCCGCCCAGCATGGTGCCGAGAAAGGCCATGACGATGGTCTGCAGCAGCTTGGTCCAGACATCGCCATGCTGCCACTGGGCGTTGTTCCAGATGTTGTCGCCGGCCAGCGCCAGATTTGACGTGCCCGGTTTCAGTTCCGGCCCGGAGACGATCAGCGAAGCGACTTCGCTTGCCGACTTGCCGAAGAAAGGCGAACGCGTGTCGAAGACGAAGTTTGCCCAGCCTAGAAACCGCTTGCGTATCCTGACGCGGTCAACGGCGACGCGGGCCTCGCCGGCAAAGCCCATGTCGGCGACGACCTCATCCTCATGCGCGGTGATCCAGCCGGGAACCGGTCCCGAGATCAGCGGCTTGCCGGTGCCGAGTGCGACCGCAACGGTCTCACCGTTGGCAATTATCGTCGCTTGCGTCTTGGTGAAGGTAATCGACTTGGCGGTGCCGTCGATCAGGATCGTCACCGAACCATCGGCATTGGTCTTGACCCAGTCCGGATCCGGGTTCGGGCCGAGCACCGAGAAGCGTGGATATTTGGCAGTGATCTGCGGTTCATCGAGGCGGAAGATCGGCTGCACGTCGTAGCTGATCCATTGGGTCAGGAACAGCGGCAGGCGCTCCCAGTGCGATTCTCGCATGACCTGCGGCAGGTTGAAGAACCACAAGGCGTACAGCAGGTAGAGAAAGATGCCGCCAAGCAGCATCAGCGGCCCGAAGCGCTTGTGGAACGGCCGCTGGAACACCTGCGGGAAGCGCTCTTCGATCGACTGGATCTGATCGGCGGTCATGGTGGCCATGGTCAAGCGCTCATCACGAAAGCCTGCTCGCCGACCAGCTTGCGGCGCAGCCAGGCGGAGAACTGGTCGACGATGAAGATCGTCGTGAACAGGAGCAGCACGAGGGCTATCGTCTTGGCGCCGAAGCCGCGCGAGATCGACAGCTTCAACTCCTCGCCGATACCGCCGCCGCCGACCGCGCCCATGATGGTGGAAATGCGGACATTTATCTCAACACGCAGCAGCGTGTAGGACATGAAGTTGGGCAGCACCTGCGGCAGGCCGGCGAAGCGCACCCGCTCGAACCAGTTGGCGCCGACGGCCCTCAGGCCTTCCTCGGCGCGCATGTCGATGTTCTCGTTGATCTCGTAGAACAGCTTGCCCAGCGCGCCGATCGAATGCAGGCCGATGGCGATGATGGCGGCGATCGGGCCGATCGAGACGATGGCGGCGAACAGGCCGGCGATGACGATCTCGGGAAAGGCGCGCAGCAGTTCCATGAGGCGCTTGACGATCAGCCGCAGCACCGGATGCGGCGTCAAATTGCGCGCCGCGATGAAGGAGAACGGCACGGCGAAGACGAAGCCGATGAAGGTCGAGACCAGGGCCACGTTGAGCGTGGTCAGCATCAGCTCGAAATATTCGGGGATGTAGAAGCTGCCCCAGACATAGGAGCGGCCAAGCGGAAAATTGAATTCCTGGGTACCGGTGTCATGCGGGGAAGCGATGTCGAACATCGCCCGCCAGACATCGTTCCAGTCCTTGGGGACGAGCCAGCTCAGGAAATCCAGCAAATGCGGCAACCGGTCGAAGAAATGCCCGGCATTGGCCTCGTCGGCGAACCACATGGTGCTGCCGAGCGCAGTGATGAGCAGGCCGACACCGATGGCGGTGTAGAGCCGGCGCAAGGACGTCTGGCGACGCCAGGCGTCGGCCATCTGATGAGTGGCGCCGGAAGGGGCTGTCACGGAAAGGGTCATGATCGGACATGCAAGAAGGGCGGCGTTTTCTCGACGCCGCCCTTCCTGATTTCGCCGTTAGCCGCCGATGGCTGCCTTACGGGCTTCGACGATGACGTTGTAGAAGTCCGCCTTAACCGGGACGTAGCCGGTAAAGTCGCCGCCCTCGACGCCTTCGAAGCAAGCCTTGTCCTTCTTCGGCAACTGCGTGAAGAAGTCGGCGAGCTTGGCGGTCATTTCGTCGCCGAGCGCGGTGCGCACCACCAGCGGGCCGTTCGGGATCAGACCCGAGCGCCAGACTTCGACGAAGTCGTTGGGGTCGACGGCGCCCTTGGCGACTTCCTTGTGGAAGGTGCCGGAGGTGTAGCCGTCCTTGAAGTCGCCGATGCCGGAAGAATCGTCCACCGCCACGTCGACCTTGCCGTCACGTACGGCCAGGACGTTGTTCTCGTGGCCGCCGTTGAACTGGGTCGAGGCGAAGAAGGTTTCGTTCGAAGCGCCGGTGTCCTTCGGGATCTGGGTCAGCGGGATCAGGTAGCCGGAGGTAGAATCCGGATCGGCGTAGCCGAGCTTCTTGCCCTTGGCCGACTTGATGTCGGTGATGCCGGAGGATTTCAGCGCCAGGCCGATCGAATAATAGCCGGTGGCGCCGTCGGTCTGCTGGGTGGTGAGGATCGGGGTGACCGCCTTCGGGTCCTTGAGAGCGACGCTGGCGTAGCCGGAAGCGCCGAGTTCGGCGAAGTCGAGCGTGCCGCCGAGCAGGCCCTGGATGACGCCGTCATAGTCGGCGGCGGGGAACAGCGAGACCTTTTCGAAGCCGAATTCGGTCTTCAAATGGTCGGCGAGGCACTGGTAGTTGCGCAGCCGGTCGGTTTCGTTTTCGCCGCCGAGAATGCCGACGCGAAATTCCTTCATGTCGGCGGCATGGGCCATGCTGGTCGCCATGGCGAGCACCGAAACGGCGCCAAAGACCATCTTCCTGAACATTGGATATTTCTCCTGTAGGTTCCGGCCCCGCGCCGGCAGCGTTATCGATTTTGACAGGTGCCCTTGACGTGGGCTGGCGATCCCAACCGCTCTCAATATCCCGGGAATGCGGGCTCGAGCGGTCCGGCGGATGCGGCGATCTTTCGGCTGAAGGCAACGCTGGTCGAGGTGATGGCCTCGGAGATTTCCTGGCCATTGCTGTCGGCGCCGTAGACGAGGCGCACCGCCTCGCGGTTGAGCTCTTCCGGCGGGCCGTCGAAGACGACCTTGCCGGCAGCCATGCCGATGATGCGGTTGCAGTAGGTGCGGGCGGTGTCCAGCGTGTGCAGATTGGTGACGACGGTGATGCCTTCGCGCAGATTGATGTCCTGCAGCGAATCCATCACCACCTTGGCGTTGAGCGGGTCGAGCGAGGCGATCGGCTCGTCGGCGAGGATCACTCTGGGCTGCTGCATCATGGCACGAGCGATGGCGACGCGCTGCTGCTGGCCGCCCGACAAGGTGCCGGCGGGCTGCAGCGCGGTGCGGGCGATGTCGAGCCGCTCGAGTGCCGCGACCGCCTCGGCGCATTCGGCGCGCGAGAACATGCCGAACAGGTTGGTGATGGTCGAACGGTGGTTCAGCTTGCCGAGCAGCACATTGGTCAGCACGTCGAGGCGCGGCACCAGGTTGAACTGCTGGAAGATCATGGCGCAGTCACGCTGCCAGCGCCGCAGCGGCGAACCGCTCAGCTTCGAGACCTCGGCGCCGTCAAAAAAAATCGACCCCTGGCTGGGATCGATGAGACGGTTGATCATGCGAAGAAGGGTCGATTTGCCGGCGCCCGAACGGCCGATGACGCCAACCATCTGACCCTGCGGGATCGCGATGTTGATGTCGCTGACGGCAGTGTTCTTGCCAAATCGTCGGGTGACACCGCGGATTTCGAGCGTGGCGGAATTTGCTGGCATGGCGGCAGGTTCCAGTCCGGACCATTGATCGTCAGGCATTCGCCTAGCGCAGCCACATGAACCTGCCGTGTCGCGTTGATGTCAGTTTTGTTACGCTCCACAGGCCGGAGTCTGCGGCCGGCCCAGGATCAGCAGTCGAAGGTGATGTGGAATGCAGGCCTGGCGAGCTGGCGCCGGTGGCCAGACGGCACCACTTGATGCGCATATACTCGCCCGTCGCGCGCCGGCGATGGCGAGGCCGTCCTTCAGGCGTTCCAGACAAGGGCCGTCATGGCGTCGATGCCGGTGTCGAGAGGCACGTCATGCGGATAGCAGGGGCGGGGGCGGTTTGCCCCCGCTGCCCAGCGTCAGTGACAGCCCGTTCCTGGCGTCGCTATCCGCCATATTTCTCCAAGAACGCCTCGGCCTCGAGCTCCCGGAAGTCATCCAACGCGGCACGCAGCCTTGCATGGTCCCAGT
>NZ_RZQP01000198.1:0-11848 GCF_003998165.1 Mesorhizobium sp. M7A.F.Ca.US.007.01.2.1
GGCCGGGGCAGTCGCAGGAGCCGAAGCATCGTTGCCGGAAGGCGGCGTCGGCGTGGTGGTGCCCGCGGGCGCCGGAGTTGTGGTTCCAGGCAACTGGTTGAGCACGCCTTTGCCGGCGCCGTCCGAGGTCGCCGGCACGCGGTCCAGGATATCGATCGGCTTTTCGCCGTAGCGGGCGACGATCGACAGGGTCAAGGAGGTGGCGAAGAAGGCAGCCGCCAGGATCGCCGTCGCACGCGTCAGCGCATTGGCCGCACCACGCGCGGTCATGAAGCCGGACCCGCCACCGATGCCGAGGCCACCGCCTTCGGAACGCTGCAGCAGCACCACGCCGACAAGGGCGAGCACGACCATGAGATGGATGACGATCAGTACGGTTTCCATAGTTTATCCTGGCAAGGCCTTGCCCGGCCGCGGACACGACCGGTGAATTGGAGGCGGCTCAATACAATGCTTTGACGGCATTTCCAAGCCCGTGGCCGGAATATGGGAAGCAACCCGTCCTTTGCAACGATTTCGTGCACCGGAAGCCCTGTCCGGCAGGGAAAATGTCTTCAAGCAATATTGCGATAGGCCTCGGCGATGCCGAGAAAGTCCGCCGCTTTCAGGCTGGCGCCGCCAACCAGCGCGCCGTCGACATTCCTGACGCCGAGCAGTTCGACCGCGTTGGAGGGCTTGACCGAGCCGCCATAGAGAATGCGCACCTTCGCCGCGACGCCGCCGAGCTTTTCCGATAGCTTTTCGCGGATATGTGCGTGTGCCGCAGCGACGTCGGCCGCTGTCGGCGTCAGGCCGGTGCCGATCGCCCATACCGGCTCATAGGCAATGATGGTGTTGGACGGGGTGGCGCTTGGCGGGACTGAGCCCTCGACCTGCCGCGACAGCACGTCCAGCGTGGCGCCCGCTTCACGCTGCTCATGCGTTTCGCCGACGCAAATGATGGCAACAAGCCCGGCACGCCACGCGGCGGATGCCTTGGCCTGGACAGTGGCGTCATCCTCGCCGCGTTGCTCGCGGCATTCGGAATGGCCGACGATGACATGGCTCGCACCGGCATCCCTGAGCATTTCCGCCGAGATGCAGCCGGTGTAGGCGCCGCTCTCCTTGGTGTGGCAATCTTCGCCGCCGGCATGCACCGGCGTGCGCGACAGGATCTCGGCGGCGTGGGCAAGCAGGGTTGCGGGAACGCAAACCAGCGCTTCGGTCTCCGCGTCAAGCCCACTCATGAAGCCGTTGCCGATCATCCTGAGCTCGTTGAGGGAGGCGCTGGTGCCGTTCATTTTCCAGTTGCCGGCGACGAGCGGGCGAATTCCTGGCGTCATGGGTTTGCTTCTCCGGATGATATCGGGGCTCTGGCCCTCACTACCAAAATCAGGCCACAAAGCAATCGACAGTGGGCCGGAAGGGCGCTATTGCGCTTGTTTCAGACTCGGCGCATGCGAAAATGCGCATAAATCGGAAGTAAAAATGCTTGGTATATTGAGAAGCGCGGCAGGCACCTGGGTCGCGAAGGGGCTGTTGGTGCTGCTGGTGCTCAGCTTTTTGGTCTGGGGCGTTTCCGGACGGCTGATGGGCGGTTTGGCCGGCCATGATTCGGTGATAACCGCTGGCGGCACCAAAGTGTCGATCAACGAATACCGTCTCGCCTATGATCGCCAGCTCGCCGTCATGTCGCAGCAGTTCGGCCAACGTCTCAGCCACGAACAGGCAAAGGCGCTCGGTGTCGATAACCAGGTGCTGGCGCAGCTCGTCTCGGGTGCCGTTCTCGATGAACAGGCCCGCAAGCTGGGCCTCGGACTTTCCAAAGACCGGCTGGCCGAGCTGACACGCGAAGACCCGGCCTTCAAAGGCCCGGGCGGCCAGTTCGATCGCAGAACGTTCGAATATATGCTGCAGCAGATTGGCATGCGACCCGAGGACTATTTGAAGAACCGTGCTCAGGTGGCGGTGCGCCAGCAGATTGTCGAGGCGGTCTCGGACGGCCTCAAGGCTCCGGACACTTTCTTCAAGGCAGTTGCGCTCTATCGCGGCGAAGACCGCACCATCGACTATTTGACGCTGCCCAAGGCACTCGTCGAGCCGATCGTGGCGCCATCCGATAGCGTGCTTTCGGCCTATTTCGAAGCCAACAAGAAGACATATGCGGCACCCGAATACCGCAAATTCTCCTATGTCCGCCTCGAGCCGGTCGACATCATGGATCCGACCGCCGTCACCGACCAACAGGTCAGCGACGATTACAACAAGAACAAGGCGCGTTACACCACGCCGGAATTGCGTACCATCGAGCAGCTCGTGTTCAAGACGCCGGATGCGGCCAAGGCCGCGTTCGATTCGCTCAAGGCAGGCGCCACTTTCGACAAGCTGGTCACGGCGGAAGGCAAGACCCCAGCCGACACGTTGCTCGGCACGCTTGCCAAGGACAAGATCGCCGACAAGGCGGTCGCCGACGCCGCCTTCGCGCTTAACGCCAATGAAGTCAGCCAGGTCGTGCAGGGCGCCTTCGGTCCGGTGCTGCTGCGTGTCACCGAGATCAAGCCCGAGGTGGTGAAGCCGCTGGCCGAGGTGTCCGACCAGATCCGCAAGGATCTGGCGCTGGGCGAGGCAAGCCGCATCCTTCTGGACGTGCGCGACAATTACGATGACACCCGCGCCGCCGGCAGTTCGCTGGCCGACGCTGCGGCCAAGCTGAAGCTGAAGGTCGTCACCATCGACGCCATCGATCGCAGTGGACTGCGGCCAGATGCAAGCATCGTCAAGGACCTGCCGCAATCGCCGGAGCTGATCAAAGCGGTCTTCGACGCCGAACCCAACACGGAAAACGATGCCTTGACCACAGCCGACAACGGCTTCGTCTTCTATGAGGTGGCGTCCATCACGCCGGCTCGCGACCGCACGCTGGATGAGGTTCGTCAGAAAGTCGTGGCCGACTGGACGGCGGCGGAAACAAGCAAGCGGCTCGCCGCCAAGGCTGACGAGCTGGAAAAGCGGCTCAAGGCCGGCGCAACGCTCGATGTCATTGCCAGCGAACTGAAGCTGGAAAAGCAGACCAAGCGCGGTGTGAAGCGCGAGGCTGACGACGTCGATTTCGGCAAGGAAGGTGCCGCAGCGATGTTCGGAGTCGGCGAAGGCGGTACCGGCCTGATCCCCTCGCCTACCGGCGACGGAGAGATCCTGTACAAGGTCGCCGAAGTGTTCGAGCCCGCCGGGGCCGATGCCAGCTCGGTGCCGGATGACGCACAGAAATCCTTCACCTCCGGCATGTCGGACGACCTGCTCGACCAATTGGTGGCGCAGTTGCAGACGCAGTACGACGTTCGCGTCGACCAGGCCGCCGTCGCCCAAGCCTCGACAAGATGAGCGCGCTGAAAACCCATATCGCCAAGATCGCGACCGGTAGCGCGCTTTCCTTCGAGGAAGCGCGCGAGGCCTTCGACATCATCATGTCGGGTGATGCGACCCCCGGCCAGATCGGCGGTTTCCTGATGGCGCTGCGCGTGCGAGGCGAGACGGTGAGCGAGATTTCCGGCGCCGTCGCCACCATGCGGGCCAAGATGCTGCAAGTCGACGCGCCGGACGGCGCCATCGATATCGTCGGCACCGGCGGGGACAATTCCCACAGCGTCAATATTTCCACGGGATCGGCCTTTGTCATCGCCGGCAGTGGTGTGCCGGTTGCCAAGCACGGCAATCGTGGCCTGTCCTCGCTGACAGGAGCCGCCGACGTGCTGGTTGCGCTCGGCGTCAAGATCGACATCTCGCCCGAATTCATCGGCCGCTGCATCCACGAGGCTGGCATTGGTTTCATGTTCGCGCCCGCGCACCATCCAGCGATGAAACATGTCGGTCCGACCCGCGTCGAACTCGGCACCCGCACCATCTTCAACCTGCTCGGGCCGCTCTCCAATCCAGCTGGCGTCAAGCGGCAGCTGGTCGGTGTGTTCCTGCCGGAATGGATCCTGCCGGTTGCCGAGACGCTGAAGGCACTGGGTGCGGAGCATGCCTGGGTTGCTCATGGCGACGGCTATGACGAGATCACCACCACCGGCGAGACGCAGGTCGCCGAACTGATCGGCGGCGAGATCCGCAGCTTCACCCTGACGCCTGAAGCGGTCGGGTTGCCGCGCCACAGCAGGGACGAACTGCGTGGCGGCGATGCGGACTACAATGCCAAAGCCTTGCGCGATATGCTGGGCGGCGCTGCCGGCGCCTATCGCGACACCGTGCTGATGAATGCCGGCGCCGGCCTGGTGGTGGCGGGCAAGGCGACGACGCTTGCCGACGGCATCGCGCTCGCCGCGCAAGCCATCAACAGCGGCCGGGCCCTGCAAGTGCTCGACAGGCTGGTCGAGATTTCGAACGGGTAAAACGTGTCTGACATTCTTCGCAAGATCGAGGCCTACAAGCGCGACGAGATCGCGGCGGCAAAGGCACGTGTGCCGCTGGCCGAAATCAAGGCGCGAGCCAAGGACGCCGACGCACCGCGCGGCTTTCTTGCCGCACTCGAAGCAAAGCGCAAATCCGGCGCCTTTGCGCTGATCGCCGAGATCAAGAAGGCAAGCCCGTCCAAGGGGCTGATCCGCGCCGATTTCGATCCGCCGGCGCTGGCGCAGGCCTATGCCAAGGGTGGCGCTGCCTGTCTTTCGGTGCTGACCGACGCACCGTCCTTCCAGGGCGCGCCGGAATTTCTCACCCGGGCGCGAGCCGCCGTCGCGCTGCCGGCGCTGCGCAAGGATTTCCTGTTCGATCCCTATCAGGTCTACGAAGCCCGCGCCTGGGGCGCGGATGCCATCCTGATCATCATGGCCAGCGTCGACGACGCCCTGGCGAGCGAGCTTGAGGCAACGGCATTCGAACTCGGCATGGATGCGCTGATCGAGGTGCATGATGAGGCCGAGACGTTGCGCGCGCTAAAACTGTCGTCGCGGCTGATCGGTATCAACAACCGTAATCTGCGCACATTCGAGACCAGCCTCGACACTTCAGTGCGGCTGGCGAAGATGGTTCCGGCCGACCGCTTGCTGGTCAGCGAGAGCGGTATTTTCTCGCATGACGACTGCCTCAGGCTGCAAAAGAGCGACATCGGCACTTTTCTTGTCGGCGAGAGCCTGATGCGGCAACAGGACGTCACCACCGCGACGCGCTTGCTTCTGACAGGCAAGGCTTTGGCCGAGGCTATCTGACGATGGTATCAGGCCTGACCCATCTCGGCGCGCAGGGCGAGGCCAACATGGTCGATGTCGGCGACAAGGAAGAAACAACGCGCACGGCGATCGCCGAAGGCTTTGTCGCGATGCAGCCCGAGACGCTGAAGATGATCCTCGCCGGCAACGCCAAGAAGGGCGACGTGCTCGGCACCGCGCGCATCGCCGGCATCATGGCGGCGAAGAAGACGCATGATCTGATCCCGCTCTGCCATCCGCTGCTGCTGACCAAAGTTTCCGTCGACATCGAGCCCGACCATGCATTGCCGGGCCTGAAGGTCACCGCGCTGGCGCGCGTCACCGGCAAGACGGGCGTCGAGATGGAGGCGCTGACGGCCGCTTCGGTAGCCTGCCTGACCATCTACGACATGGCCAAAGCAGTAGACCGCGCCATGGTCATCACCGGCATCCGCCTGGTCGAAAAGACCGGCGGCAAGTCGGGTGACTACAAGGCGAGTTCCTGATGGCGCTGGTTCCTATCGCGGAGGCGCTTGAGCGCCTGCTCGATGGTGCGGCACCTCTAGCCGGCGAAAGCGTTCCTCTGTTCGAGGCGGTGGATCGTGTTCTGGCGGAACCGGTCGTGGCACTCCGTACCCAGCCACCTTTCAACGCTTCCGCCATGGATGGCTATGCCGCTCGAGCCGCCGACGTGGCGTCGGTACCATCCAGGCTGTCGGTGATCGGCATGGCGCCGGCCGGACGTGGTTTTGCCGGTAGGATCGGCAAGGCACAAGCGGTGCGCATCTTCACCGGCGCGCCGCTGCCCGAAGGCGCCGACACCATCGTCATCCAGGAGAATGTCCGCGACCTCGGCGGCGGCGAAATCGAAGTGACCGAGCCGACGGCGCAATGGCGCAATATCCGTCGCATCGGGCTCGATTTTTCAACAGGCGACATGCTGCTCGAAAGAGGCCGTTTGCTCGACCCGGCGGCACTGTCGCTGGCAGCATCGGCCAACCATCCCCAGGTCAAGGTGGTAAGACGACCGCTGGTCGCCATCATCGCCACCGGCGACGAATTGCTGCCGCCGGGCAGTAATCTCGGCCCGGACCAGATCATCTCGTCCAATGCCTATGGCGTCGCTGCCACCGCACACTCGGTCGGCGCCCGCGCGCTCGATCTCGGCATTGCCGCCGATCGCAAGGAGGCCATCGCCGAACTGGTGCAAAAAGCGGTGGCGGCCGGTGCGGATGTCATCGTGACGCTTGGTGGCGCCTCGGTCGGCGATCACGACCTGATCCACGACGTGCTGACCGGCGAAGGCATGACGCTCGGCTTCTGGAAGATTGCCATGCGCCCCGGCAAGCCGCTGATGTTCGGCCGCCTCGGCGATATCAGGTGCATCGGCCTGCCCGGCAACCCGGTGGCAAGCCTGGTCTGCTCGCAACTGTTCCTGAAGCCGCTGCTGGCGCGGCTCGGTGGCCGCAACCATCGCCAGGACATTCGCCCAGCGCGACTGGGTACCGCAATGCCGGCCAATGATTTGCGCCAGGACTATGTCCGAGCCGTGGTCAGGGAAGATGACGGCGCGCTGGTGGCGACGCCGTTCGGCATTCAGGATTCCTCGATGCTGAGAATGCTGGCCGACGCCAACGGGCTGATCGTGCGGGCGCCGTTTGCCCCTGCAGCAGCCGCGGGCGAGGCTTGCAGCGTTTTGATGCTGCGCTGAGGAATTCCAGGCAAGCCGTTCATAACAGACGAGAAAGTGATCTCGGCTCTAGCTCGAGATCAAGCTCTGTGTCAGCGGATGCGCCGGATCGGCAAGGCCGTCGACAATGTCGTAGTGATGCCGGTCGGGCTCGACCACGGTGCTGGTGGTGGCGCCAAGGCCGGTCCAGATGTTGGCAAGCAACGCATTCTGGCGCAGGAACTCGGCGCGCTCACCGCCGCCGGCCCAGCAGGTGATGCGGGCGCCATCCATCGGGCGCAGCAGGGCTGGGCTTTCAGCCAGCGCCTCCTCTTCGTCGATTGCCAGGTCCTTGTTCATGCCGGTGCGCATGAGCGGACGCAAATCGTGTAGACCTGAAATCGAAACGACATGGCGTATGCGCCGCGCCACATCCGGCGCCAGAGGCGTGGTTGTCGTCACCATCCGGGTGGCGAGATGGCCGCCGGCCGAATGTCCGGTCAGCATCAGCGGTCCGTCAACCATTGCCGCTGCCTTGCCAATCGCCGCCCCGACCTCCCGGACGATGCCTGCGATGCGTATGTCCGGGCACAGCGTGTAGGAGGGCATCGCAACGGCGAAGCCGCTGCCGACCGCGCCATTGGCGAGATGCGACCACAAGCTCTTGTCGGTCTCCAGCCAGTAACCACCATGGATAATCACCACCAGTCCTTTGGGCGCGGCCTTGGGAAGGAAAAGATCGAGCCGATTGCGCGGCCTGTCGCCGTAGGCGATGTCGAGCCGTGCCCGGCTCTCTGCCGAGAGCGCATCGCGGAATGCTGCCGCTGGCTCGGACCAGGCGGCTGGCCAACGGTCGCTGCCGGCAATGTTCGCGCCGTTGGCATAGGCATCATCCCAATCGACGATGTGACGTTCGAACATCTGCGCCCTCCCCCAAAACGGCATCGCTGTTGCGCTAGCAATGGCCAGCGCCACGCCATGCGTCAATGCTCCAGGGCAAAAACATTTTAGGCTTGAAACAAATTTCGACTGGTGCGATCCTGCCCGCACGAACAGCCGACAATGGGAGGTCTGCTGTGCTGCCCTCACCTGCAGATGTTCACCCTTTCGGCGCGCATCTCCGAGCAGGCGTGATGGGCAGCACGAAGCCTCCTCAGAGCAGGACCTTAGGATCCACCACATCCAGCCAAGGCGCATTGCGCACTGGCCAGGCAGCAGACGGGAGAGCGGCGACATGCTTGGGCCTTCAGCGCATATCGACACGTTCACGCGCGATCACCTGCCGCCGCCGGAGCAATGGCCCGATATACTGCTCGACGGCTTCGACTATCCCGAACGCCTCAACGCCGGTGTCGAACTGACCGACCGGCTGGTCGAGAAGGGCCTCGGCGACCGCACAGCCCTGATCGGCAATGGCCGCCGCCGCACCTACAAGGAACTGTCCGACTGGACGAACAGGCTCGCCCACGCGCTGGTCGAGAATTATGGCGTCGAGCCCGGCAACCGGGTGCTGATCCGCTCGGCCAACAACCCCGCCATGGTCGCCTGCTGGCTGGCTGCCACCAAGGTCGGCGCCGTGGTCGTCAACACCATGCCTATGCTGCGCGCCGGCGAACTGGCCAAGATCGTCGACAAGGCGGAAATCACCGTCGCGCTCTGCGACACCAGGCTGATGGACGAGATGACCGCCTGCGCCAAGGACAGCACCTTCCTCAAACAGGTCATAGGCTTCGACGGCACCGCCAACCATGATGCCGAGCTCGATCGTGCCGCTCTCGACAAGCCGGTGACATTCACCGCCGTCAACACCGGCCGCGACGATGTCGCGCTGCTCGGCTTCACCTCGGGCACGACAGGCGTGCCGAAGGCGACGATGCATTTCCACCGCGACCTCCTGATCATCGCCGACGCCTATGCCCGCGAAATCCTGGAGGTGACGCCGGACGACATCTTCGTCGGCTCGCCGCCGCTGGCTTTCACTTTCGGCCTTGGCGGGCTCGCTATCTTTCCCCTGCGCTTCGGTGCGGCGGCGACGCTGCTGGAGCAGGCGACGCCACCCAACATGATCCACATCATCGAGACCTACAAAGCCACGATCTCCTTCACCGCGCCGACTGCCTACCGCGCCATGCTGAAGGCCATGGATGAAGGTGCCGATTTGTCTTCGCTGCGGGTTGCCGTTTCAGCCGGCGAAACCTTGCCCGCTCCGGTTTTCGAAGAGTGGACGCAAAAGACCGGCAAGCCGATCCTCGACGGCATCGGCGCCACCGAAATGCTGCACATCTTCATCTCCAACCGCTTTGGCGACATGAAGCCCGCGTCGACCGGCAAGCCGGTCGGCGGCTACGAGGCGCGCATCGTCGACGACGAGATGCGCGAAGTACCGCGCGGCGCGACCGGCAGGCTGGCGGTGCGCGGCCCGACCGGCTGCCGCTACATGGCCGATATCAGGCAGAAGGACTACGTGCGCGACGGCTGGAACATCACCGGCGACACCTTCACGCAGGACGAGGACGGCTTCTTCCATTTCGCCGCGCGCTCCGACGATATGATCGTCAGCGCCGGCTACAACATTGCCGGCCCCGAGGTCGAGGCCGCACTTCTGTCACATCCCGACGTCGCCGAATGCGCGGTGATCGGCGCCGAGGACGCCGAGCGCGGCCAGATCGTCGAGGCGCATGTCGTGCTGGTGCAGGGCGTGGCGCCTGACGCATTGACGACCAAGCGCCTGCAGGACCATGTCAAGGCGACGATCGCGCCCTACAAATACCCGCGATCGGTGAAATTCATTGCTGCTTTGCCCAAGACCCAGACCGGCAAGATCCAGCGCTTCCGGCTGCGCACGGAGAAAGTCAATTGAGCGAGCCCTACGATCCGGCGTCCGAAGGCGCACAGATGTCGTTCAACGAGCGCATGTCGTACAGCGACTATCTGCACCTGGAGAAAGTGCTGGAGGCGCAGACACCGCTCTCGTCGGCGCATGACGAGATGCTGTTCATCATCCAGCACCAGACCTCGGAACTGTGGATGAAGCTCGCTTTGCACGAGATTGGCGCCGCGATCCGCTCGATCCGCGCCGACCGGCTTGAGCCGAGCTTCAAGATGCTGTCGCGAGTCGCGCGCATCTTCGAGCAGCTGAACAATGCCTGGGATGTGCTGCGGACGATGACGCCCAGCGAATACACCGAGTTTCGCGACGCGCTCGGCCAGTCCTCGGGTTTCCAGTCCTGGCAGTATCGCGCCATCGAGTTCATGGCCGGCAACCGCAACCTGGCCATGCTCGGCCCTCACAAGCATCGGCCTGACCTCAGCGGAAAGCTGGAAGCCATTCTGGCCGAGCCGTCGCTCTATGACGAAGCGCTGCTGCTTTTGGCGCGCAACGGATTCGACATCGGTGCCGATGCCAGGCGCACGGACTGGCGTGAGACGCGAACCGAGAATGAAGAGGTCCTGGTCGCCTGGCAGACTATCTACCGCGATCCGCAGCGCTACTGGATGTTCTACGAACTGGCCGAGAAGCTGGTCGACTTCGAGGATTATTTCCGCCGCTGGCGCTTCAACCACGTCACCACGGTGGAGCGCATCATCGGTCTGAAGCGCGGCACCGGCGGCACGTCGGGCGCTTCGTATCTGAAGAAAATGCTCGAGGTCGTGCTGTTTCCGGAGCTGTGGACGGTCCGCACCCGGCTCTGACATCATCGAAATGAGAACAGGCTCACCGAAGGGACGCTCTGTGGCGGAAACCCCTTCGCGAACAACCGGGGACTGACCATGAGTGGAATTCCTGATCTCGCCGCAGTCGAAGCGATGGATGCCACGGATCCGCTGCGGGCCATGCGCGACCGTTTCATTCTGCCGGAGGGGGTGATCTATCTCGACGGCAATTCACTGGGGGCAGCATCTCATGCCGTTTTCGGCGAGCTGCAGCAGGCGGCGACGCAGGAATGGGCCCGAGATCTTATCCGAGCCTGGAACACGGCCGGATGGTTCGAGATGCCGATCGAACTCGGCGACCAACTCGGACGCCTGATAGGAGCCGCGGCCGGCCAGACCGTTGTCTGCGACACGACATCGACCAACATCTACAAGGTGCTGCACGCAGCGATGGAGATGCGGCCCGGCCGGTCAGCCATCGTCGCCGAAGGTGACAGTTTTCCCACCGACCTGTACATCGCCGAAGGCGTGGCCTCGACCCGGGATGGCGTCCTGCTGCGCCTCGCGGGCGTCGACGCGCCGACCATCGAAGATCTGATCGACGAAAACGTCGCGGTGGTGCTGGTCAACCACGTCAATTACAAATCGGGTGAACTGCGCGACATGGCGGCGCTGACGCGCAGGGCTCATACGGCCGGAGCGCTGATCGTCTGGGATCTCTGCCACACCGCCGGCGCCCTGCCCGTCGAGCTCGATCAGGCAAATGCCGATTTCGCTGTCGGCTGCACGTACAAGTACCTCAACGGCGGTCCGGGCGCGCCGGCCTTCATCTATGCCGCGCAGCGCCACCACGGCGATATCAGCCAGCCGCTCAGCGGCTGGTGGGGCCATGCGCGGCCCTTTGCCTTCGAACGGGGTTATGTTGCCGGCACCGGCATCCGCCGTTTTCTGTGCGGTACGCAACCGGTCCTGTCGATGCGGGCGCTCAAAGGCGCGCTTGCCATCTGGAGCGACGTCGACATGGCGGCATTGCGAAAGAAGAGCGTCGCGCAGACAGAACTGTTCATCCAGCTCGTCGAAGCCAAGTGCGGCGCCTACGGTCTCACGCTGGAGACCACCCGCGACGCGACCAGGCGCGGCAGCCAGGTGTCGTTCCTTCACGACCACGGCTATCAAATCATGCGGGCGCTGATCGAGCGCGGGGTGATCGGTGACTTCCGCGCACCGTCGACCATCCGTTTCGGCTTCACGCCGCTCTATGTCAGCTACAAGGATGTGTGGCTGGCGGTTGAGGTTCTGGAAGACATTCTGCGCACGGGAGCATGGAAGGACCAGCGTTTCGCCGTCAAGGAAGCCGTTACCT
>NZ_RZQP01000199.1:0-11824 GCF_003998165.1 Mesorhizobium sp. M7A.F.Ca.US.007.01.2.1
AGGTGGTGCCGACCAGCGTCGGCTGGCCCTTGGCGCTGGCTTCGCGGATCTCCCTGACGATCGCCTTGTATTTCTCCTCGACCGTCCGGTAGACCTCGTCGTCCTCGTCGATGCGGATCACCGGCAGATTGGTCGGGATCTCGGTGACTTCGAGGCCGTAGATGTTGCCGAATTCCTCTGCCTCGGTCAGCGCCGTGCCGGTCATGCCGGACAGCTTCTTGTAGAGGCGGAAATAGTTCTGGAAGGTGACGGAGGCGAGCGTCTGGTTCTCCGGCTGGATCGCCACATGCTCCTTGGCTTCGAGCGCCTGGTGCAGGCCTTCCGAATAGCGGCGGCCCGGCATCATGCGGCCGGTGAACTCGTCGATGATGACGATCTCGCCGTTGCGGACGATATAGTCCTTGTCCTTCTGGAACAGCCGGTGCGCCTTCAGCGCGTTGTTGACGTGGTGGACGATGGCGACGTTCTCGACGTCGTAGAGCGACTCGCCCTTGAGCAGGCCGGCGTCGCGCAAAAGGTTCTCGAGTTTCTCGGTGCCTTCCTCGGTGAAGATCGAGGTCTTCTGCTTCTCGTCGATCTCATAATCCTGCGGCTGCAACTGGATGATGAAGGTGTCGATGGTGTTGTACATTTCCGAACGGTCCTCGAGCGGACCGGAAATGATCAACGGCGTGCGTGCCTCGTCGACCAGGATGGAATCGACTTCGTCGACAATCGCGTAATTGTGACCGCGCTGCACCATCTGGGCGCGCTCGTATTTCATGTTGTCGCGCAGATAGTCGAAGCCGAGCTCGTTGTTGGTGGCGTAGGTGACATCGGCGGCGTAGGCGGCGCTGCGCTCCTCGTCGGACAGGCCGTGGACGATGACGCCGACCGAGAGGCCGAGGAATTTGTAGACGCGGCCCATCCATTCGGAGTCGCGGGTGGCCAGATAGTCGTTGACGGTGACGACGTGGACGCCCTTGCCGGCAAGCGCGTTGAGGTAGACCGGCAGCGTCGCGACCAGGGTCTTGCCCTCGCCAGTGCGCATCTCGGCAATGCCGCCATTGTGCAGCACCATGCCGCCGATCAGCTGGACATCGAAGGGGCGCATGCCGAGCACGCGGCGCGCGGCCTCGCGGGCGGTGGCGAAGGCCGGCACCAACAGATCGTCGAGCGTGGCGCCGTTGGCGATGTCCTGGCGGAATTTCGCGGTGCGGCCGACCAATTCCTCATCGGAAAGCGCCCGCATCTCGTTTTCCATGGCGTTGATCGCCTCGACACGGGGCCGGGTCGATTTGACCCGACGGTCGTTGGAGGAACCGAAAACCTTACGGGCGAGACCGCCGAGACTGACCATCCAATGGTCCTTTCGATAGAATTCTCAATCTTGAGATGAGCGCCGGGCGGCCCCATCAATTCCACGTGAACGTGGACAAACACAAAAAGCGCCCGGAAAACGGTTCTGGACGCAAAGTCGTTGGACAGATAAGAGGGGGCTCAACTGATGTCAACGCCGCGCTGGCCCTGCTGGCTGCGCCAAATTCCGCCACAATCTGGCCGATCTGGAAGCACCCCTCTTAACAATCCCCACCGGAGTCCCCCTATGTCCCTGTTGTTTCGCCGCGCGTCGCTCGCCAGCCTTGGCTTGGCCGTTGGCCTGTCGGCCCTTTCGCTCTCGCCTGTGACGGCGCAGCAAACCGCTCCCGCTCCGGCGGATGCAGCAGCGCCAGCCGCGGCACCGGTCGATCCCAATAAGGTTATCGCCACGGTCAACGGTCAGCCCCTGACCGAAGCAGATCTGGTGCTTGCCGAAGGGGAATTGTCGCAGCAGTTCGCACAATTGCCGCCCGAGCAGCGCCGTGCCGCCGCCCTTTCGGCTGCCATCGAGATCCGCGTCATGGCCGCCCAGGCGGTCACCACAGGGCTCGACAAGGATCCCGACTTCCAGCGCCGCATGGCTTTCCTGCAGCAGCGCGCGCTGCATGGCGAGATGGTCGAGAAGGGTGTCGTCGACAAGGTCACCGACGCCGAGGTCCGCGCCCGTTACGACCAGGAAATCGCCAACACGCCGCCCACCAACGAGCTGCATGCCCGTCACATCCTCGTGAAGACGAAGGAAGAGGCCGAGGCGATCATCAAGCAGCTCGACGGCGGCGCCGACTTCCAGAAGCTCGCCAACGAGCACACCAGCGATCCGTCAGGCAAGACCAGCGGCGGCGATCTCGGCTGGTTCGGACCTGGCCAGATGGTGCCGGAGTTCGACAAGGCGGCCTCCGCGCTCGAGGTCGGCAAATACACCGAGCAGCCGGTGCAAACGCAGTTCGGCTGGCATGTCATCAAGCTCGAGGACAAGCGCACCAAGCAGCCGCCGGCCTTCGACGACGTCAAGGACCAGGCCAAGCAGGCGGTCATCCGCGACAAGTATTTCGCGCTGGTCAAGTCGCTGCGCGCCGGCGCCAAGGTCGAGATCCCCGACGCCAACCTGAAGAAGGCGGTCGATACGCTGGAAAGCGCCAAGTAAGACTGGCAGCTTTTTTGAAAAGGGGCGCGGCAGCCAGGGGTTGCCGCGCCCTTTTTCATTCATTGCCGTCTTTACGAGGCAGGCGCCGCTATGCCTCGCATCACGTAGTTGACGGCCTTGTCGATGGTCGCTTCGTCCTCGTCGAGCCGGTTGGTCAGCAGATGTCTCCAGGCGAAGGAGGCGATCAGGTCGGCGACAACAGCTGAATCGATTTCGGCCGGGATTTCGCCCCTTGCCTTGGCGCGTTCGATGATCTGGGCGGTATGGGACCGTCGGCCCAGTGAGTAGTCGGCAAGGGCCGCGGCCGCGGTCTCGTCCGACTGTGCCTCGGCGATCAGCGACCGGAACACGCTTCCCGACGATGTCTCGCGCCAGTGGGCGAACAGGTTCTTCAGGAAGCCGACGAGATCCTCCTCCAACACCCCTGTATCGGGGACATCGACGCGCTTCTGGCGCTGGTAGACCTCAAGCAGCAACGCCGCCTTGCTCGGCCACCAGCGATAGATCGTGGGTTTGCCGGCGCGGGCCCGCCGCGCCACCGCCTCGATCGAGAAACCGGCATAACCGGCTTCGACCAGTACGGTCTCGGCGGCTTGGAGAATGGCCTCGGCGCTGTCGGGATTGCGCCGCGCACCGATCGATCTGCGCGCCGGATCGGCGTCCTCGGCCATCTCTGTCGTCCTCGCCAAACACTTCGCCGGCAATATAGGTGACCCGACGCTCAAACGAAACGGCGCGTTTTAAAGCTTCTGGAGACTGGCTAGTCGGGGCAGGGGTTGGTCGTTTTTCTGGAACCTTACCGGCGTCTTGGTTGGCGAGGCCCCAAAAGCAAAACCCGCCGGAGGCGGGTCACTGGCGCAAATCAGCACCATGGACGAAAATGTAGCATAGCTGCTCTCACCTGTCAAGAATAAATTCCTACCAACATGAACGCGGCCGGCGCAAACTGGCTGACACCGCCGGACCGGCCGTCGGACGATGTCTACTGCATGGCTTGCGATGTCTCGGAGCCCTGCTCCGAGGGGCGAGTTCGAGCTCCCGGACAAGAGCGACGAAAACGCCCTTGCGCCGGCGCGGTCTATCGGGCAAACCGGCCTTCCCTTGCGATTTTCCCGCCCGAGGCCTCCATGTCCACGACGATTTCGCCGCTTGCGCCGAAGAAATACCCGAAAATGCCAGAAATCGAGGGGGTGCGCATCGCCACCGCCGAGGCAGGGATAAAGTACAAGGGCCGCACCGATCTTTTGACCATGGTCTTCGATGAAGGCACTGCGGTCGCCGGCGTGTTCACGAAATCGAAATGCCCCTCGGCGCCGGTCGATTTCTGCCGGCAGAATCTCGGCGCGGGCAAGGCGCGGGTGCTGGTCGTCAATTCGGGCAACGCCAACGCCTTCACCGGCAAGAAGGGCCGCGAGTCGACCGCACTGACCGGCGAGGCGGCGGCGAAGGCGGCCGGCTGCACGGCAGCGGAGGTTTTCATGGCCTCGACCGGCGTCATCGGCGAGCCGCTCGACACCAGCAAATTCAGCCATCTGCTCGCGGGGCTGGTCAGCAACGGCAAGCCCGAGCTGTGGACCGAAGCGGCAAAGGCGATCATGACCACGGATACCTATCCGAAAGTGGCGACCGCGACCGTCAAGCTCGGCGACACCGATGTCACCATCAACGGCATTTCCAAGGGCGCCGGCATGATCGCGCCCGACATGGCGACGATGCTCTCCTTCATCGCCACCGACGCGCCGATCGCCGCCCCTGTCCTGCAGGATCTGTTGTCGCGCGGCACGGCCAAGACTTTCAACGCGGTCACCGTCGACAGCGACACCTCGACCAGCGACACGCTGCTGATCTTCGCCACCGGCAAGGCCGCCAGGCGCGGCGCGCCGGCGATAACCGATCCCAAGGATGCCCGTCTCGGCACGTTCCGCCGGGCGCTCGGCAAGGTGCTGAAATCGCTGGCGCTGCAGGTGGTGCGCGACGGCGAAGGCGCCCGCAAGCAGGTCGAAGTCACCGTCACCGGCGCCAAATCGGCGCGCTCGGCCAAGCGCATCGCACTGTCGATCGCCAATTCGCCGCTGGTCAAGACGGCAGTCGCCGGCGAGGACGCCAATTGGGGCCGCGTCGTCATGGCCGTCGGCAAGGCCGGCGAACCCGCCGATCGCGACCGGCTGTCGATCTGGTTCGGCGACAACAGGCTGGCGCATGAAGGCGAGCGCGACCCCGGCTATTCCGAGGCCGCGACGTCGGCCTACATGAAGCGCGACGATATCCGCATCCGCGCCGATATCGGCATCGGCCGCGGCAAGGCGACGGTGTGGACCTGCGACCTCACCAAGGAATATGTCGCCATCAATGGCGATTACCGGAGCTGACGGTTTTGAGCTCCAGGCATCCGGCAAGCATGCTCGCGATCGTACGCCGTTACGAGGCGGCCGGCTTTCGCGCCTGGCCGGCGGCCGCCGTCCACTATGACGGCACCTGGGTGGTGCGGCTGACCGCCGGCCATCCGGCCAAGCGGCTGAACTCGGTCAATCCGCTCGATCCCGGCGACATCCAGCACATTGCCGACCGTATCGGCCGGGCCAGCCGCCGTTTCGATGCCTATGGTAGGCCGCTGACATTCCGCATGTCGCCGTTGTCGGGTCCCGATCTTGCCAGTCATCTCGACCATGAGGGATGGAGCCGGTTCGACGAGTCGCTGGTCATGCGGCTGCCGCTGGCCGATGCGCAACTCGACGCTGCCATGGACCAGATCCCGCTGAAAGACATCAGCCGCTTCATCGGCGCGTCGCTCAAGGTCAGCGGTTCGGATGTTTCGCTGCGCCCCGGCCTGTCGGAGATCATCGGCGCCATCCAGCCCGAAGCCGGGCTGTTCGCGCTCGAAGATGGGTCAGAAGCGCTGGCGACGCTGATCTGCGTGCATGACGGCGATCTCGCCGGCCTGTTCGAAGTCGCCACCGACAAGTCGGCACGCAACAGGGGCCACGGCCGCAACCTGATCCTGTCGGCACTGAAATGGGCACGGCTGCGGGGCGCACGGGAAGCCTGGCTGCAAGTCGAGGCCAACAATGTGCCGGCACTGGCGCTCTACCATTCGCTCGGCTTCGAGGAAGTCTATCGCTACCACTACCGGCGGCCGCCGGGTCATGAATGATGTCGTGATTGCCGGCAAGCGCCTGCTGCTGGTCGCCGCCTGCGCGCTGGTCGATGCCGACGGCCGGGTGCTTTTGGCGCAGCGGCCTCAGGGCAAGCAACTTGCCGGGCTGTGGGAATTTCCCGGCGGCAAGGTCGAGCCGGGCGAGACGCCCGAACAATGCATCATTCGCGAACTGCATGAGGAAATCGGCATCGAAACCGACATCCCGTGCCTGGCGCCGCTCACTTTCGCCAGCCATTCCTACGACGATTTCCACCTGCTGATGCCGCTGTTCATCTGTCGCCGCTTTCGCGGTATCGCGCAGCCCAGGGAAGGGCAGACGCTGAAATGGGTGCGGCCGAAGCAGATGCGCGATTACCCGATGCCGCCGGCCGATGAGCCGCTGATCCCGTTCCTCATCGATCTTCTCTGAGGCTCCCGTCCGGCCGGTTCCTGGCCGAGGCGTTGTATCAGCCAGCATTAATGGAAGATTTATCTCGTCGTGAAAAATTGAAGCATGGCCGTTCGCGGCCGAGCCGTCGATTTGCCGGGGAGCGATAGCATGAGCCTAGACAGGGATTGGGACTCGATCAGGCCCGAGCGCGGCTTTCGCGCCGCCGATGCGGGCATGGGCATATTGCGCATAACGCTTCTGTTCGGTTCGGCCGCGGTGGCGCTGGCGCTGATCGCAACCCCTTTCCTCGACAGCCAGACACGCTCGCTGTCGGCCCGTGACGGTTTCGGCGGGCTCGACATGGCGGCCACAGGCTCGATCGGCCATCGCGAAACCTACACGCTGCGCCGCAGCGTGCTGCAGCCGCAGCCGAGCTCGGTCTGCATCATCAGGTCCAATGGCCGGAGCAGCGGCGACTGCTGACATGGTTAAGAAATTTCGCAAAGGCGGCGGTTTCACCGCCTGTTAAGCCTTTGCCGTTAACCTTTCTTAACAGGTCGGCTGTAAGGTCCCGGACAGAGGGGTTGAGGCCATGAAAGCAGTGCTGCTGGGTTTTCTGAACGACGAGACCGGCGCCACGGCCGTCGAATATGGCGTGATCATCGCCGTGCTGTCGCTTGCCATCGTCGGCGGCATCGGTGAGGTCCGCGACGGGATCATCTGGCTGTTCAGCGACAACAACAGCAAGCTTGCGAACGCTTTCGCACCCACTCCCTGATCCGGCTTTTCCGCACCCTGGGGCAGGATCATTGCCCGTCGGGCGCCTCCAGGATTGTTTTCAGCGAGACCTTGGCCGACCCTGGCTTCAGCGGCTTTTGCTGTGAAGCGTCGGGCGCCCAGCCGGACATCCAGACAATCGAGAAACTTGCCCTGACGCGGCCGTCGGGGTCGGAAAACCGCTCGGCGTAGATTTCCGCCGCGCGGGCAAACAGCTTGCGCGAGCCCGGCCGCCGGCTGCGATCGGTGAGCGCATTGGTCTCGCCCATGGCCCGCAGATCCGCGATCAGGTTGAACAGGCTGGCATAGCGCACCGTCACCGTCTCGACGTCGGCGACCGGCAGAGCGAGACCGGCGCGCTGCAGCAGCGCACCGGCATCGCGCACATCGGTGAACGGGGCGACACGCGGGCTGGCGCCGCCGTAAAGCTCGGTCTCGGCCGCAAGCAGGCTTTCGCGCAATTCGAAAAGCGTGCCGGCGCCGGCAAAGGCGCCGAGGAAAAGCCCATCCGGCCGCAACGCACGGCGGATCTGGATCAGCATGCCTGGGATGTCGTTCATGGCCTGCAGCGACAAGAGCGACACCGCCAGATCGAGGCTTTCCGGCTCGAACGGCACGGTTTCGAGCGGTGCGATCAGGCCGGCATCGCCACCGCTCAGGAAAGCCGTATCCGTCTCGACGCGGACAATGTCGGCGACCTTGCCGCTTTCAGCGAGCGTTTCGGCCGCCGCCGGCGTCTGGCAAAACAGCACGGCCGCCTTGCCGAACCGGCGCTCGACGGCGCCCAGCCGGTCGGCAAGGTCCTCGGCCGTGCGGCGCATGAGGAAGTCCGCGCCGTCGACCGGACGGGCAAGCGCGCGCCGCTTGTGCGTCAGCCACAGAGAGGTATCCATTATTGGCTGCAACGGGCAGATCCTTTGTTTGTCCACGCTCCGAGATCGTTGATATAGTGGCGCGCAGGAGCAACCACGTGGCCGATCCGATGCCCAAGATCAAGTCCATCGGGATCACGAACCTGGCCCGGTCGGTTGTCGGCTGGCCGGCGCGGATGCTGTTTCCGCCGGTCTGCGCCGGTTGCCGCCGGCATGTCTCGCAGCCGGGCGTGCTGTGCGGCGCCTGCTGGCCGAAGCTCAGGCTGCTGGAGCGGCCATGGTGCCCTGTCATGGGTACGCCGTTCACCCACCATATGGGCGAAGGCTTTCTGTCGGCCGAGGCGATTGCCGATCCGCCGCCTTTCGAGCGGGCGCGGGCGGCGGTCGCCTATTCCGGCGTTGCGCGCCAGATGGTGCAAGGGTTGAAATACCAGGATCGCACGGATCTGGCACCTTGGATGGCGCGCTGGATGATGCGTGCGGGTGCCGATCTCATCGCCGAAGCGGATGTGGTGGTGCCGGTGCCGCTGCACTGGCGGCGGTTTTTCAGGCGGCGCTTCAACCAGTCGGCGGAACTGGCAAGGGCGGTCTCGGCACTTAGCGGATTGCCCTTCGCCCCGTCGGCGGTGCGGCGCGTGAAACTCACCCGCCAGCAGGTCGGGCTGGAGCGCGGCGAACGCGAGGAGAATGTGCGGGCCGCGTTCCGGGTGCCCGCCGAGGCGGAAATCGAGATCGCCGGCCGCAGGGTGCTTTTGGTCGACGATGTCTACACCACCGGCGCCACGGTGCGTTCCGCCACCAAGGCGCTGAAAAGGGGAGGTGCGGCCGCCGTCGACGTGCTGACCTTTGCGCGTGTGTTGCCGGGGGACTTTCGGGCGGACGAGTCCGCGACTATATAAGTCGGCAACGAACAGCGGAAATTCGTCATGACCGATGTCACGATCTACACCCGCATGATGTGCGGCTATTGCACGGCAGCCAAGCGGCTGCTCGAGCGCAAGGGCATAGCCTTTACCGAGCACGATGCCTCCTTCTCGCCGGAATTGCGCCAGGAGATGATCTCCCGGGCGCATGGCCGCACGACCTTTCCGCAGATTTTCATCGGCGATACGCATGTCGGCGGCTGTGACGACCTGCACGAGATGGAGGCCGAAGGCCGGCTGGACAAATTGCTCGCCAACGGCGCGACGAATTGAGGGAATGACGATGGGTGTTTTCAAGGCCGCTGCGATCCAGATGCGTTCGGGCGAGAGCCCCGAGCGCAACGCCGCCGATCTCGAACGGCTGGTGCGTGAAGCAGCCAGCCTAGGTGCCACCTACATCCAGACGCCGGAAATGACCGGGGCGCTGATCCGCGACAAGGAAGCTCGCGCCGCATCGTTCACGTCGGAGGACAAGGACATCGTCGTCGCGACCGCGCGAAGGCTGGCCAAGGAGCTCGGCATCTTCCTGCATATCGGCTCGACCGCCATTCTGCGCGCCGACGGCAAGCTCGCCAACCGGGCGCTGCTGTTCGGGCCGGATGGTGCTGCGCTCGCCGCCTACGACAAGATCCACATGTTCGACGTCGATCTCGACAATGGCGAGAGCTGGCGTGAGTCCGCCGCCTATGAACCGGGAACCGAGGCCGTCGTCACCGACATCGGGGGTGCAAAGCTCGGCTTCGCCGTTTGCTACGATCTGCGCTTTCCGCAACTCTTCCGCGCCGAGGCGTTGGCCGGCGCAGACCTGCTTTCCGTACCGGCTGCCTTCACCCGCCAGACGGGCGAGGCGCACTGGCACGTGCTGCTCAGGGCGCGCGCCATCGAGAACGGCGCCTATGTCGTCGCCGCCGCGCAGGGTGGCTTGCATGAAGACGGCCGCGAGACTTACGGCCATTCGCTGATCGTCGATCCGTGGGGCCGGATCATTGCGGAAGCCGCGCATGACGAACCGGCGGTGATCGTCGCCGAGATCGACCCGGCGCAGTCGCTTGCCGCGCGCAAGAAGATCCCCAATCTCAGGAATGCGCGGGATTTCGCCGTCAATGCCGGCTCGGGCGAGGCGCCGCGGCTCAGGGGTGCAGCCTCTTGATCCGTTTTGCCCTGATCTGCGAGCACGAGCACGAATTCGAAGGCTGGTTCCGCAGCAACGACGATTTCGACACCCAGAAGAAGCGCGGCTTCGTCGATTGCCCGAGCTGCGGTTCGCACAAGGTGCAGAAAGCACTGATGGCGCCGGCCGTCTCCACGGCGCGCAAGCAGGAAACCATAGCGCTGGCCATGGGCGAGGCGCAGAAGCAGGCTTTGGCGCAGCTGAAGGCGATGGCCGAGAAGGTGCGCGAGAATGCCGATTATGTCGGCGACAAGTTCGCCGAGGAAGCGCGAAAGATCCATTTCGGCGAGAGCGACCCGCGTGGCATCTATGGCGAGGCGACGCTGGACGAAGCCAAGAGCCTGGTCGAGGACGGCGTCGAGTTCATGCCGATCCCGGTGTTTCCGGACGACCGCAACTGAGTTCCGAGGGAGCTTTGCGCGACCCAGAAGCAATTGAGCCGCGACGCAGCATAAGAGCCGTCGTTGGCCGATTGGCCCGCTGGGGCGCCGTCAAGCTTAGCGGTACCCGAACGATCGACGGGTTGCTCATCATCAGCGACAAGGGCACCGACAAGATCGTCGAGGCGCTTCAGCTTATTCGTGATTTTGATCCAGTGCGCTACAGACGGCTGCTTGGTGACGTAAGACAGGTATTTGTCACAACCCTTCCTGCTTCCGTCGCGCAATGGGCAAACTCTTCCAAGGCATGCGAATTGGACGAGCGCCATATCATCAGCGAAGGGACGACGCCGGAATTGGTCGCTTCGATTATCGTCCATGAAGCCACCCACGCGCGGCTTATGCGATGTGGTATCGGCTACGAAGAGGCGCTGCGGGATCGCGTGGAGCAGGTCTGTCTGCGTCGAGAAATAGCCTTTGCGGCCAGATTGCCGACCGGAAAGGGCCGGAGCCAGCAAGCCGAAGCGACACTCGAGGCCATGCCGGACTTTTCCGACAAGGCGATGAGTGAGCGCTATCTCAGCGGTTTGCGGGATGCTCTGCTCTACCTCAACATGCCGACCCGGCTTGTCGACCTCACCGTATCATACCGCCGCTGGAAACACCGGCGCCGGTTCTCGCGGCAGCCTACGAACTGACCCGGCTTAGCTCACGCTCCCGATCAATTTCTCAAGCAGCCGAGAGAGCGTCTCCCGTTCGGCCGGTGTCAGGCCGGAAAGAATCTCATGCTCGTTGGCAACATGGGCGGCAATAGCCTCATCGATCAACGCGAGGCCCTTTTCGGTCAGCCTCACGACAATGCCGCGCCGATCGTTGGGGTGCGGCCCGCGCAGGATCAATCCGGACGTTTCGAGCCGGTCGAGCCGGTTGGTCATGGCGCCTGACGTCACCATCGTCGCTTCATAGAGGGCGGTCGGCGTCAGGGCGTAGGGTGATCCAGAGCGGCGCAGCGTTGCCAGCACGTCGAATTCCCCGGACTGCAATCCATAACGGGCAAACAACGGCGCCAGGCGCTCGCGGGCGATCAGCGAGGCGGCCTCGTTCAGCCGCCCGAGCACACCCATCGGCGAGACGTCCAGATCGGGTCGTTCCCGCTTCCATTGCTCGATCGCCCGTGCTGCCCTGTCCAACTGTCTCACCATCATTTATCTTGACGTTAAGAATCTTTACGTTATCTTACTGCAAGATGCAATGCCGGCCAAGAGCCGCGCTACAGGATTCGGTCAATGAAGCTTCTCTGGGATTCGGCGCTCGGCCTGCTGGTCGTCACCGGCGGCCTGCTCGGCCTGACGCTGCCGTTCGGCAAGCTCGCCACGGCTGCCGGCGTGCCGGCCATGGTCTGGGCCTTCGTCATCTCGCTCGGCGCCGGCGGGGTCTTGCTGTGCATGCTCTTGGCTCGCGGCAAGCGGGTCCGGCTCACCGCGCACAAATTGCGCTATTTCTTCGTCACCGCCGCGGTGTCCTATGCTGTCCCCAATCTCCTGATGTTCTCGGCCATCCCGCATCTGGGCGCCGGCTACACCGGCATCATGTTCACCCTGTCGCCGGTCATCACGCTGGTGTTCTCGATCCTGCTGCGTGTCCGGCGCCCCAACATGCTGGGCATTGTCG